>CAYYJM010000024.1:0-17240 GCA_964471755.1 uncultured Alcaligenaceae bacterium | reverse complement strand
CGATTCGGCTCGTGACGGCTGGTCGTCACCGCAGGCACGTCCCACGACCAGATCCGGGTTCCGGTCGTCAGGTCGAGCAGTTCGACCGACCGACGCTCGGCGACGAGCAGACCGCGCCGGTCGTCGAGCAGACGCAACTCATCGGGACCATCCTCCGGTGCGGAACCTTCGCGAAGAATCCGGCCGGTGACGGCATCGAGCAGAACCCAGCGACCCGGCGAGCGCACGAAGACACGCGACTCGCCGGCCACGAAGTCGAGGCCGGCATCCTCGACCAGGGCCAGACCGGGATCGAATTCCCACAGAATCGCTCCGGTGAACGAATCCACAGTCCGCAGATGGAATCGTTCGGGGTCGGTGAAGTGAACGCGAACGAACAGCCGTTCGCCGACCAGTCGAAAGGCGTCCAGCCGCTCCGACGAGGCGATCTGCCACAGGCATTCGCCATCGAGACGCACGCCAGCCAGCCCGGCCGGGCCGGCGACGAGGAGCAGTTCCTCCCAGCGCCGGCTCCAGCCGGGCACGAAGTCCAGCTTCGTCTGCCAGGCCACGCCGTTCCGCTCGCCTTCGCGCAAGCGCAGGTCGCTCCCGCCCTTCGGCCCGGTGCGGACGGTGATCAGGCGATCGGTTCCGGAAACCAGACGTTCGCCCGTCTCGAAGTCCAGCGCACCGGCCAGCGATCCGGTTCGCGAGGCGACCGAGTCCGCCGGCAGCGGCAGATCCGGCGTGCGGATGCGCGGCCGGGTTCGCTCCAGTGAGCGCAGAGCGGCGGCTCGCTGGCTGCCGGTGCCATGTCGCAGAACGGTTCGCCAGAGAGTCCGGGCGGCGGGAAGCTGAGCCTTCTCCAGCTGGACGGCCCGTTCCATCGCCGCGTCCCGAGCCGACCGGGTCAGCGGATTGGCGGCGGATGTGTCCTGATCCATCCCGACCTGGACGACCTCGCCCCGAGGACCGCGCCGCAGACGGTCCAGTTCGGTCACCGCCAGGGTGGCGGCCGGCCAGGGTCGGTGCCGTTCATCGAGAAGCGTGGTCGGGGCCTGCTCCCCCTCGCCGAGCAGGTCGGTCCACAGCCGAGCGGCGCGAACCGGGTCGCCGGCTCGCTCCCAGAGGATCGCTGCTCGCTGGAGCGTCTCCCAGCGGGCTCTGCCGCCGAGCCCCTGGCCGGTACGCTCGCGATCCTCGGGCGCCTCGGCCTTCTCCGGCCGGGCCGGAGCATGGAAGAACGTGATGCCGGATTGATCGGCGACGATGAGCAGGCCATCGTGGTAGAGGAGGTTGCCGACCGGGACGCGATGGAGTCGTGCGGGACCGTCGGCAAGCTGACCGGTGGCGGCATCGACGAGAAGAACCCCTCGGGCCGTGGGCCAGAGGACAACGTCGCCGACGAGCTGGCCGCGTCCCACCGGCGGAAGCCGCCCCACATCGGGCAACATCCAGCCGGAGCGATCGCTCCCCGTGACGGCATCGATCGCGCGGAGGCGATCGGCCGTCGTAACCAGCACGCGATCCTGATAGGTGCCCAGGAGATGAACGACCTGGAGCCCCTCGCGTTCCCAGTAGGCGGTTCCCGTGCGCGGATCGAGACAGAAGAGCGTCTCCGAATCGGCGGGAGCGACGAAGAGCCGACCGTCGGCGAACATCGGCGGCGCGAGGTCCTGGATCGGCGGCCGACCTTCCGCGCCCGGCAGAGCGTGCCGATTGACGCGAACGGCACTGCGGTAGCGGCGGCCCCAGACCCGCTGACCGGAGAGCGCATCGAGGGCGACGATCGCTCCGGAGTGCGAGCAGTAGACGACGTTCGGCCCGGCCAGGGTGAGGAGATGATGCAGCGAGCGAGCCTTGCTGCCGGCCGGGCTCGGCGTCTCGCAAACGTCGCGCACCCAGAGCGGCTGTGCCGTCCCGGAGGATTCCAGGGGGTAGCAGTGGATCGCCGTCATCGTCCGGTCGCCCTGCGGCCGCGTGACGGCAACGTAGGCGCGGTCCTGGTGGACCAGGGGAGTGCCCTCGAACCGGGCTCCCTCCGAGCGGGTGCCCTTGAACGCGGCACTGGTCACGGTCCACTGCGGCTTCACGACATCGCCCGGACCGATCCGCAGGCAGACGATCAGGCTGTCGCCCGGATTCGCGTTCGCGCCGGCCTCCGGGATGGCGTGAGCGCCGAGGCGGGCCAGGACGAACTGACCGCGTGAAGTGTCCGAGCTTACCACGGTGACCGTGGAGCGATACAGGTCGGCAGGCGGAAAGGCCGCCTCGCGAGCCAGGCCGGGCAGCAGGCTGGCGGCGTCGAACAGGTCACGGCACTCGCCAGTGGCGAGGTCCACCTCGGTCAGATGGCGTGGCGTGGCGAAGAAGAGTCGGCCCTGAGCCAGGGCGGGAAAGACCGTCATGCCGACGGCCCTGGTGCGCGGGTCCGGCTCGGCCAGCGGCAGCACGAAATCGGCTGCGGGCCGGCGTGATTCCAGGCTGAGACGCAGCAAGGGCCGCCGCGTGGCGACGCTCAGACGATCCGTCAGATGCTCCTCGACCGGCAGGGCCCATTGTCGCGCCGCCGACCCGCCGAAGGTCGGCCAGCCGTCGCCGGGCGGAGCCTCCAGGTTGCGATCCTTGCGGACAGCGGCCAGGATGTCGGCGTACTTGCCCTCCCGGCCGGCGAGTTGGCCGGCGGCGCTGGCATGGTCGCGCTGGAACGCTTCCAGGTCGTGCTGAAGGGAGGGCGGCAGGGGAGCGAGCGGCCCCAGTCGCTTGTGGGCGAACAGGCGGGCGAACAGGGCCTTGGCCTGGCTGCGGGGCGAAGCCGGGCGATACCAGAGGCCGGCAGAATCGAAATCGCCACGCTCGAAGGCGAGGTCGCCGAGAGCGTCGGCGGCCTGCTGGGCGGCCGGTGCGCCGTGGAACTCCACGACGACCCGGCGGAGGGCAGGCTCATCGATCCGGGCGAGAGCCTGGCTCAGGGCCTGTCGGCCGGCCGCCTGGCGCGGCTCGAGCAGACGCTGACGCAGCTCCTCGGGAAACAGGCCCAGATCGCGATGGGCCAGCCAGCGTGCCTGAAGACTGTGGGTCGGCGTCAATGGCGTCAGATCGAACGGCTTGCCGAGCAGGCCCTGGTACTCGATCAGGGCATCGTCCCAGCGGCCGGCACTGGCGTACTTGCGGAAGTCCTGATACTGCAAGGCACTCCCGCGCGACTCGCCCGGCAGAAGCACCGCCGCCAGGTCGCCGTCCGCGGCGGAGAGGAGCAGCATCAGGACGCAGGTCGTGACAGACATCGGCGTTCTCGAAAACGAGAATTGGCCCGGGAACGATTCCCAACCTTGCAATATGGTAGCGGATCGCTGGCGCATCCCCTACCTCGAAACCGCTCTCGTGCCCGGATTCTCGATCGTCCGCAGCCGGTTCGCCGGCCCTGGCACAGGCATTGCTCAGGGAAACAGGTATTCGCCCGGGAGTTCGTCCTTGACGTCGCCATCTCGATGGCTACAAAGGAGGTACTCCCTGCTTTGACGATCCTACCGGGAGGCTCGATGGTGAATAAGACGCTGAGTTCAGCACCTCACCGGTTGCCGCGGATTCTGGGCTTGATGCTCATCCCGTTCCTGGCAACAGGCTTCGCCGGGTGCAGTGGCAGCCTGGACACGGGCTATTCGCTCGATCTGATCTACCCGGCCCGGAAGGACCCCCTGGTCCTGGCTCCGCTGCCGGATGCGCAGCCGAGCAACCCAATCCCACCCGGGAAATTGGACGAAAGTATCCGAAAGTTGCCCGAGGTCAACGGCAAGATCCTCGATCCGACCCAGGTGTCCGCCGAGAACCGCGAGGCGCTGCGCCTGGCCCTGGTGGCGGCTTTTGGCAAGCCGGCCGAGCCGAAGGTCGCCGTGGTCGGCACGGTCGAGGACGAGGAACTGGCCGAGATCGTCGCCGGAGCGCCGCAGTTTCTGAAGGATCTGAAGCTGGACGACGCGGGACACCTGGCCGCCGGGGGAAAGCTGTTTCGCCGCCATTGCATGCAGTGTCACGGCGTCGGCGGCGATGGTCGCGGCCCCACCGGCCCCTGGCTGTCCCCTGCACCGCGCGATTTCCGGCAGGGCGTGTTCAAGTTCATCTCGTGCAGCCCGACGCTGAATCGGCTCCGGCCGCGACGGGACGACATCAAGCGGACCCTGCTGCACGGGATCGAGGGCACCTCGATGGCCTCGTACACCCTGCTGCCTGACGCCGAACTCGAACAGCTGGTGAGCTACATCATCCACCTGAGCATTCGCGGCGAGGTCGAGTACGATACGCTGAAGACGCTGCTCGATCCGAACCTGGGAGTGGACGCCCTGACCGATCGGAAGATTGACCGCCATGTTGCGGGCCGGACGGGTCTGTTTCTGTGGCAGTGGTCCGAGGCGACGAAGCAGGCCGGGGCCACGCCGCAGGAAGCGCCGCGAGCGACCGATCCGGCCGATGCCGATTTTGCCTCCAGCGTCCGACGTGGCTATGCGGTCTTCACCGGCCAGGATGCGGGTTGCATCGCCTGCCACCAGGACTTCGGACGACAGGCCCGTTTCCGCTACGACGACTGGGGCACGCTGGTCCGGCCGAACAACCTGACCCGCGGCAGCTACCGCGGTGGACGACGGCCGATCGACTTCTACTACCGTCTCCGCTGTGGCATTCCGGGAGCGAACATGCCCCGGATCGACTCGAACAACTTCCCCGATGCCGACGTCTGGGCGATGATCAATTTCCTGCGAGCGCTGCCGCACCCGGAGCAGCTGCCGGAGGACATCCGCGCGAAGGTTTACGGCCCGGTCGATCCGCTCAGTGCCCGGACGTCGGAGGGCGGCCATGAGTAATCGCTTCTGGGCCGTTTTCTTCGGCGGCGTGCTGCTGGCCTGCTTTCTGTCCCTGGTCGTGGCACCCTACTACGGTGTCTGGCTGCCGCGGAACGTCTGCGTCTACGGCGGTGACATCGACTTTCTGTTCTACATCATCCTGGTCGCGACGGGGATCTTCTTCGTGCTGACCGAGGTGATCCTCGTGGTCGCCATCTGGCGATATGGATGTCACGATCCGGCTCGTTGTGGGCGACACACGCACGGCAATCTTCGTTTGGAAGCGGTCTGGACGATCATTCCGGGGATCATTCTGATGTACATCACGTTCGCCCAGGTTCCGGCCTGGTCGCGCGTCACGTTTCCGAGCGAGCGACCCAACGCCGACCAGGTGGTGACGGTCGTCGGTCGGCAGTGGGAATGGCGGATGCGCTACACGGACCCGGCAGTTGGCATTCCAAGCAGTCTGCGGAACTGGGCCGACAATCCGGCCCTGAGCGATCTCCACGTCGCCAACGAATTGCACACCTGGAAGGGAGCGAACTGCACGCTCCTGCTGAAGACGAACGACGTGCTGCACAGTTTCTACCTGCCGAACTTTCGCCGCAAGCAGGATCTACTGCCAGGCAAGACGATCGCGATCTGGATCCAGGCGACGGAAGCCAACACGCTTTACAACGCCGAGACCGGGACGTGGGAGCTGGACAAATCCGTTGGTCCGGCCTGGGAAATCGCCTGTGCCGAGCTGTGTGGTGGACGGCACTACGCCATGCGTGGCGTGGTCTTCGTTCATCCCGATCAGGCGGACTACGAGCGCTGGGTCCGCCAACAACTCAACCGGCAGCGAAGTTACGAGCGTGAGGCGGCCCCCGTGGCGAAGCAGTGAGGGACGCAGAGATCATGAGCGTTGGGCAACAGACGCAGCCGACCACGCATGCCGAGGAACTCGGGTTCCTGCGCAAGTACATCTTTTCGACCGATCACAAGATCATCGGGATTCAGTTCCTCTTTTCGGGCCTGATCTTCCTGATGATCGGCGGTCTTCTGGCCCTGGCGGTTCGCCTGCAACTGGGCTGGCCGGCCGGCGAGATTCCGCACATCGGGCGTTGGTTTCCCGAGAGCTGGGGCGGTCGCATGTCGCCCGAGTTCTACAACATGCTGTTCAGCACGCATGCGACGATCATGATCTTCTTCGTGATCATCCCGGTGCTGGCCGGTGGTTTTGGAAACTTCCTGATTCCACTGCAGATCGGCGCGAAGGACATGGCCTTCCCGCGTCTGAACATGCTCTCGTACTGGTTCATGTGGCCGGCCTTCGCCTGCATCCTGTCCAGTTTCTTTGTCGAGGGCGGCGCGGCGGGCGTTGGCTGGACGGCGTATCCAACGGTCGCCAGCGCCATGCTGCCCGAGGGGACGGCGTCGCCAGCCACACCCAACGCCGGCTTCGGCCAGACGCTCTGGCTGGTGGCCCTGATCTGCGTCGGCATCTCGTCGATGCTCGGGTCCATCAACTATCTCACGACGATTGTCAACATGCGCGCCCCCGGCATGACGCTGATGCGCATGCCGTTGACGATCTGGGGCATGTTCGTCACGGCCATTCTTCAGGCGATGTCCCTGCCGGTGCTGACGGTGGCTCTGCTGCTCCAGTTGCTCGACAAGACCATCGGAACGACGTTCTTCCTGCCGGCGGCCGGGCTGGAGTTCGGGAACTGGCAGACTGGCCCGGGAGGTGGTCAGCCGCTGCTCTGGCAGCACCTGTTCTGGTTCTATTCGCATCCGGCCGTGTACGTCATGATCCTGCCGGCGATGGGCATGGTCTCGGACATTATCTCGACCCTGGCGCGCAAGCCGTTATTCGGCTATCGGCCGATGGTCCTGGCCACGATCGCGATCGGCGGTATGGGTGTCATCGTCTGGGGCCATCACATGTTCCAGAGCGGCATGGACCCCCGGCTCGGCACCGGCTTCATGATCGCCACGATCATGATCGCGTTGCCGTCGGCCATCAAGACGTTCAACTGGCTCTCGACGTGCTGGCAATCCAACATGCGCTTGACGGCGGCGATGCTCAACGCCCTGGCCTTCGTGTCGATGTTCATCATCGGCGGCCTGAGCGGTATCTTCATGGCGGCGACGCCGGTCGATATTCAGATCCACGACACCTACTTCATCGTGGCTCACCTGCACTACGTCCTGTTCATGTCGAGTCTGTTCGGCATCTTCGCGGCGTTCTATTTCTGGTATCCGAAGATGTTCGGTCGGATGATGAGCGAGTTCTGGGGCAAGGTTCACTTTGCCGGCACGTTCATCTTCGCCAACGCCGTCTTCTTTCCGATGCACATCATCGGCATCCAGGGGATGCCACGGCGATACTACGATCCAACACTGTACGAAACGTGGGCTCCGTCCCAACCCATGAACGAGTTCATGAGCATCGCGGCGATGCTGCTCGGTCTGGTGCAGTTGGTCTTCGTGTTGAACTTCGTGTTGAGTCTGTTCCTGGGCGCGAAGGCCGAGCGCAATCCGTGGCATTCCAACACACTGGAATGGACGGACGCTCCCTCGCCGCCGCCGCACGGCAACTTCGCGACGACGCCGGTGGTCTATCGCGGCCCGTACGAGTACGCGGTGCCCGGCCCGGTGGATCACGTGCCGCAGTCTCAGCTGCCAGCGGCGAGCGGCGAGCATGGGGCGTTGGCGGGCATGGGGCATTAAGATACTGCTCTCCGACGCCCGACACGCGCCCGGGAAACCGCCCGGAATGAGGAATCCATGACGCCGGTTGAATCCGAACCGCTGCCGCCGACGCCGGCCTGGCTCCGCGCCCTGGCCGTGGCCTGCGTTGTCGCCACGTTCATCCTGCTTGGCCTGGGCTCGATCGTGACCACGTTCCGCGTCGGCATGGCCGATCCCATCTGGCCGACGCATCCCTGGCACCTGGCCTTCATCGACTGGACCGAGTCGAGTGCCGGCTTCCTGATCGAACACACGCACCGCCTGTTCGCCTTCGCGGTCGGCGGTCTGGTGTCGCTGTTCGCCCTGCTCACCTGGATTCGTGAGCCGCGACCGGCTCTCCGCTGGATCGGGCTCGCTGGCCTGGTCGGCCTGCTGATCGCCTTCGGGCTCATGCACCGCGACCTGATCAAGCAGGTCGGTTCGCCGACGATCGCCTGGCCGACCGCGACGACTGGGGCGACGCTCGGCTGCTTCAGCCTGGCGGTCCTGTGTGGTCTGATCGGATTCGGGCGGTCGGGGGGGGGCGTCCGCCTGGCCGTCGTGGTGATTCTGGGCGCGGTCATGCTCCAGGGCCTGCTCGGCGGTCTGCGGGTGCGGCTGAACGAACTGTTCGGCACCGACCTGGCGGCGCTCCACGGCTTCTTCGCCCAGTTGATCTTCGCCTTTCTGGTCGCGATCATGGCCGTGATGTTCGTCCGGCAGCGACCGACCGGAGAGAGCGTCGGCGGAATTCGCGGCCTGGCCTGGGGCGTTGTCGCCCTGCTGGTCGTACAACTGTTCTGGGGGGCACTGCTGCGGCACACCGGCTGGCTGAGCATGCAGCGGCTGCACTTCCTGACCGCGTTCATCGCCACGGCGGTGATCGTCTGGCTTATCGTTGTCGTCGCGATTCGACCGACGGCACGGGCTGCATTTGGGGGGGCGATCGTGACTCTGGGCGTCTTGCTCGGGTTGCAGGTAACACTGGGGGTCGAGGCGTGGTTCAGCAAGTTCTCGCAGGGAATCTTGCCGGAGTTGCAGATGCCAGTGCAGGACGCGCTGCACGCGACGATTCGGACGCTTCACGTGCTGATCGGGGCGAGCTTGCTGGCGACGGCGACGGCCCTGGCGGCGCGAATGGGCATGACGGGGGCATCGATCACCCCGACGGCGACTCGGTCGCAAGCGCTGCGGACCGGCCAGGATCGCCCCAGCCCCGTGGAGGTGCAGTCATGAAGTCGGTCGCACTTCCCTCAGACGCCGCACTGGCCCGGCCACGGATCGCCGATTACCTCCTGCTGGTCCGGCCACGCATGGCCGTGCTGATCCTCTTCACCGTCGGTGCCGGGGCTCTGCTCGCTGGTGGCACCGGCGTGTCACTGCTGCTCGTCGTGCATGCGGTCCTCGGCACCGCTCTGGTTTCCTCGGGAGCCAGTGCGCTGAACCAGTGGCTGGAGCGCGACAGCGACGGCTGGATGGCCCGGACAGCGAATCGGCCCCTGCCCGCCGGCCGGATGTCGGCCGGCGAGGTGTTCGTGTTCGGCCTGGTCCTGGCGACGGCCGGCCTCGCCTACCTGCTGCTGGCGCTGCCGACGCCGGCGGCCGCGCTCGTGGCGGCGGTCAGCTTTGTCGGCTACGTCGGCCTGTACACGCCGCTCAAATCGCGAACCGTGCTGAACACCTGGGTCGGGGCCGTGCCCGGTGCGCTGCCGCCGGTCATCGGCTGGACAGCCGTCCGTGGTGACTTCGCCGTCGAGGCCTGGGTGCTGTTCGCCATCCTGTTCACCTGGCAGATCCCGCACTTCCTGGCGATCGCCTGGATCTACCGCGAGCAGTACGCCGCGGCCGGACTACGGATGCTGCCCGGTTGCGACGAGACCGGCCGACTGACGGCCTGGAACATGATCCTCTGGTGCGGCCTGCTCCTGGCGGCGAGCTTCACTCCACAGTTGCTCGGCTTGACGGGTCTGCTCTACCTGACCGGAGCGGTCCTGCTCGGGGCCTATTTCCTGGCCCGGACGCTCGCCTTCCGCCTGGGCCGTGACACGGCGACCGCTCGCGGCGTGCTGCGGGCCTCGCTGGTCTATCTGCCGAGCCTGCTGCTGCTGTGGGTGCTGGACCGGGGTTTCTACTGGCTGCTGAGCTGAGACCGACCATGAGCCTTCCTGCCGCCGAACACACCCGGCCGACTCACATGGGACTTCCCTTGCCCAACGGCAAGGTCGCCCTGTGGTTCTTCCTGGTGACCGAGATCATGTTCTTCACCGGGTTGATCGGAGCCTACGTCGTGCTGCGCGGCGGCACGCCGACCGTGCCGTTCGACTGGCCGAAGCCGAGCGACGTTCACCTGCAAGAGTGGATCGGAGCGCTGAACACGTTCGTCCTGATCCTGAGCAGTCTGACCATCGTGCTGGCTCACTACTGGGCGAGCCAGGGTCGCAACGACCGGGCGACGCTCTGCGTGACGGTGACGTTCCTGCTCGGAGCGACGTTCCTCGGCGTCAAGGCCTACGAATACCAGGCGAAGTTCGCCCACGGCATCCTGCCCGGTCAGATCGGCGAACTGATCGTGCCGAAGGGCGAGGAAACCTCGGTGGAGAAGGCTCGTCGCGAGCAGCGCGAACGCGATCTGCAACCGGCGACGACCCACTACCTGGAACGTGTGCGGAAGCGGCTGACGGCGATCACCGCCGGCGTCACCGACGAGAACCTGGCCGGGCAGGCCAAGCCGATCCAGGCGGCGTACGCCTTGCAAACGGCGATGGCCGGCCAGACAGAGAAGCGCGATCCGAAGGGGCAGATTCAGACGTCGTTCCGTCGGCCGCTGTCGCCGGCCGAGGTTGGCACGCGCGTCAACGAGGTAGCCCACAAGTATCCCGATCTGTATCTGCCGGCGGCCATTCCGCACGGCAATCTCTGGGCGTCGTGCTACTTCACCCTGACCGGCGTGCATGCGCTGCACGTCCTGCTTGGTCTGGTCGCGCTCTACGTTCTGCTCCTGTTCGGAGCGGATGGCCAGCTCGTGCATCCGCGCTCGCTGCTGTCGCTGGAGCTGGTCGGCCTGTACTGGCACTTCGTGGACATCGTGTGGATCTTCCTCTTCCCGCTGCTCTATCTCGTGTGAGGCGCGGCCATGAAACCCTCCGAGCTGCCGGCTGACCACTCCGAGCCCCTGGGATTCGCCGACGATCACGGCCCCGGTCTGTTCCGGGCCTACATGATCGTCGCCGCTGCCCTGGCCATCTTCACGGCCGCGTCGTTCGTCGTGAATGGCATGGTCCATGCCGGCTCGCTGACGCACGTCACCGGGTTCTGGATCATCCTCTCCGTCGCGGTCATCAAGGCCCTGCTGGTGGCCCTGTACTTCATGCATCTGCTGGCCGACTGGAGCAAGGTTTGCTTCCTGATTGTCCCGGTGCTGATCCTGGCGGCCCTGACCATTCTCGCCTTCGTGCCCGATCACGTTTTCGACTGGCAAGGGATCTGACATGCCGAGGCTGCGTGGACTGCTGTTCGCCCTGTTCCTGGTGTCGCTCGTCGGCTGTGGCCAGGCCCACGCCCTCGACGATCTCGGCCCGGTGGGGGCGTTTCAGTTCACCGATCGCAGCGGCAAGACGATCACTCAGGACGACCTGCGCGGCAAGGTCTGGATCGCGTCGTTCGTCTTCGTCCGCTGCACGTCGCACTGTCCGCAGATCACCGGAGCGATGCGCGAGTTGCAGTCCGATCTGCGGGACGTGAAGGATCTCCGTCTGGTGACGTTCACGGTCGATCCGGCCCACGACCGCGCGGCGGAACTGGCCGAGTACGCCGAGAAGTTCCAGGCCGACCCGGAGAAGTGGCTCTTCCTGACCGGAGAGGAATCGGCCATCGATCGCCTGTTGCAGGATCAGTTCAAGGTCGGAGCGACCCGGCCGGGGGAGAAGCCGGGCGAGTTGATGCACTCGATCCGCCTGGTCCTGGTCGATCAGGCGGGGCGGATTCGCGGCTACTACGACGGCATGGCGGCCGCCGAGATGGTCGCGGCGGACCCGACCTGGGCGCGGGAGCATGAGGAGAAGGAGAAGGCTCGCCTCCGGGCGGACGTGCGGTCGCTGACCGCACCGGCGTTCGACTTTCCGCTATTCCACGCCGGTCTCAACACCGTGGCGACGCTGCTGCTCGTCCTCGGTGGCCTGGCGATCTGGCGGCGAGCCATTCGCCTGCACGTCCTCTGCATGCTGACGACGCTGGCCATCTCGACCCTGTTCCTGGGGTCGTACCTGTACTTTCATCTGGTGGTGAAGGGAGGCGTGGCGACGCGCTTCCAGGATCAGAACCCGACCGCGCCGGACTGGGCGCGGTACACCTACCTCGCGATCCTGCTGTCGCACACGGTCCTGGCGGCGATCATCACACCGCTGGCCGTCTGGACGGCGTACCTGGGCTGGACGGGCGATTACGCCCGACATCGACCGCTGGCAAAATGGGTGCTGCCGATCTGGCTCTACGTGACGACGACCGGCGTGGTCGTCTACTGGATGCTGTACCGGATGTACGCCACGGGGTGAGAGAGGAGACGATCATGCGAACTCTGGCCCTGTTTCTCCTGCTGGCCCTACCGTGGTCGGCCCCGGCCTGTCCGATGTGTCGCGAGGCGGTGACGCAGACCAGCGATGCCGAGGCGAAGGACCAGTTCCGCGAGGCGCAGGCGTACAACCGGAGCATCTACCTGATGCTGGCAGTGCCCTACCTCGCGCTGGGGGTGGTTGGCTTCTGTATCTATCGCGGTCTGCGACAGGGGAACGGCAGCGAGCCGGTCGAGACGAACGAGGCTCAGGGCTGACGCCAGACCGTCACTCCTGACGGTCGCGGCAGCCCTGAGCGTAACCATAGCCGAGGCCGAGGAGGGCGAAGACCCCTCCACCGAGCAACGCGCCATCCAGGGCCTTGGAAGGATCGCCCCGGTAGAGACCGAGGATCAAGCCCAGGACGGCACCGAGAGTCAGTCCGATCATGCTGCCGAGCAGCAGTCCCCCCAGAGAGCAAATCACCGTCGGGCCGAGGTGGCGAGACGACTCGCCCGACGCGTCCGGATGGGAAGACCCGGCAGACGAAGCAGGAACCACGCCGGATGGGCGCAGTTCCTCCAGGGAGCGCACAGGGGTGCTCATGATTCGCCGTTTGCTCCTCCGGTTCAGGTGAGTGCGCCCACGGCCAGAGCCTCGACTTCCCGTTCCTTCTGGATGCGCGCCCAGACCTCGGCACGATGGACGGAAATGTTCGCCGGAGCCTCGATACCGAGCCGAACCTTCGGCCCGCGAACCTCGAGAATCGTCACGACGATTCCCGACTCGGCGATCACGATTTTTTCTCCACATTTGCGGCTGAGGACGAGCATCGCTGCACCTCACTGTAGTAGGTCGAGTCCGTTCCGGGGGCGAACTGAACTCCGTACTCTGAAGCACGTCGCGTGCCAGAAAAATCAGGCCCAAAACACCGAGAAATGACGGAAAAAGGCCTCATTCGGGGCACTCGTGAGGAAACAAGCTGACGCGCGCGACAACTTCTTATCCCTCGTCGGTCTCCTCCTCGCCGGCCGCATCGGCGGAGCCGGCCGCCGACTCGGGATCGACCTCGGTGGGCACCTTGTCCAGGGCGAGGCCCAGGGCGCGGAGCTTGTGTCGCAGCGTGACCCGGCTGATGCCGAGCAACTCGGCGGCCTTGCCCTGATGGCCGCGGGTGTGCTGGAAGACGCGCGCCAGCAGAACTCGCTCTGTGGCCGCCTGGAACGCCGCGTGCAGATTGCCCGGATGCGTCTCGATCAGTCGCTCCACCAGGGCGAGGATCTCACCCGGTTCCCGTGCCGCGCGCGGCTGCTCCGTCGTCGGCGTGTCGGACGTGGTGTCGGCGTCCGCCTGCGGAAACAGCTGCGGCGGCAGAAACTCCGGCAGGATCAGCGGCCCGGAGGCGTTCAGCATGGCGTGTTGCAGCACCCCCTGAAGTTCGCGGACATTGCCCGGCCAGGAATACGCCTGGAGCGCCTCCAGCGTCTCCGGAGCGAAGCCGCGCAGGTCGAGGTGCAGCTGCTGGTTGTAGCGGTAGAGCAGGTAGTGGGCCAACTCGACGATGTCGCTGGGCCGTTCGCGCAGCGGCGGCACCGCGATGGTCACCACCTGAAGGCGGTAGAAGAGATCCGCCCGGAAGCGATCCTCGGCCACGCGTCGGCCCAGATCCTGATTCGTCGCGGCGATCAGCCGGACGTTGGTCCGCAGCGTCTCGCTGCCGCCGATCCGCTCGAACTGCTGGTCTTGCAGCAGACGCAGCATCTTGGCCTGAAGCGGAGCCGGCATGTCGCCGATCTCGTCGAGCAGGAGCGTGCCACCGTCACACTGCTCGAACTTGCCGATCCGGCGACGATCCGCGCCGGTGAACGCTCCCTTCTCGTGGCCGAACAGTTCGCTCTCGAGCAACTGTTCCGGAATGGCCGCGCAGTTGATCGCCAGGAACGGTTTCTTGACGCGCTTGCTGTGTTGATAGATGGCCCGCGCGACGAGTTCCTTGCCGGTGCCCGATTCGCCGGTGATCAGCACTGTCACGTCCTGGGGGGCGATCCGGCCGATGCGCTTGCACATCTCCTGCATGACGCGGCTGCTGCCGACGATGCGGTCGGTCGTCGGGTCGGTGGCCAACTCGGCCGGGGTACGGATCATCCGCGCCGTGGCGAAGGCTCGCTCCAGAACGGCGCTGAGATGATCGAGCTGAACCGGCTTGACCAGATAATCGAAGGCTCCCTGCTTCATCGCCTCGATGGCGGTGTCGGCGGTGCCGTGGGCGGTGATGAAGATGACCGGTCGGGCCGGGTCCAGGTCCTGCAAGGCGGGCAGGATGTCCAGGCCGGAGCGGTCGGGCAGTTGCAGGTCCAGGACGACGACGTCCGGGTTGTGCTGCCGTGCGAGGTCCAGCCCTTCCTCGGCCGTCCCCGCAGTCACGACCTCGACGGTGTCCTCGGTGAAGACCTGCTCGAACGAGTAGCGGACGGCTTCCTCGTCGTCAACGACCAGCAGTGTCGGCATTCTCCGGGTCCCCCTGGGGTAGCTGGATGGTGAAACAGGCACCGCCGCCGGGCTGGTTGGCACCGACGAGCCGACCGCCGTGATCCTCGACGATGCGTCGAGAAATGCACAGACCCAGGCCGGTGCCGGTCGGTTTGCTGCTGACGAACGGAGTGAACAGCTGCTCGAGGATCGCCGGCGGGATACCCGATCCGGTATCGATCACGCGCAGACGGTACACTCCCTGCGGGCTGCGCGCGGCCGTGCGCGGGCGGCCCCGGAGGAGTTCCAGACGCAGCCGGCCGCCGGTTGGCATGGCGTCGAAGGCGTTCAGGCAGAGGTTGACCAGCACGGTGGCCAGCTGTTCGCGATCGACCAGGCAGCAACACGGCGTCTCGGGCAGATCGGTCTCCACCTCGATCCGCAGTTGGCGAGCCTGGGCGCTGACCAGGGCCAGCGCCTGCCGGACGATGTCGCGAAGATCGTGGTGATCGCGATGCAATGCCGGTGGCCGACTGAAATCGAGGAACTCCTGCACCGTCTTCTCGACCCGGATCACCTCGCTCAGGATGACGCGAAGGTGCTTCTCCGTCAAGGGTCGCGGCCGATCCGAGCGCAGGGCGGCCTCGACGAGCATCTTGATCGGCATGAGCGGGTTGCGAACTTCATGAGCGATGCTGGCGGCCAGTTGCGCGACGGCACTGAGTTGCTGGGCGCGGAGCATCTCGCGAGCCTGGGCCTGCATCCGCTGCGTGACCTCCTCGACGCGACTGAGAATGTGGACGAGCTGCGCATCGAGATCGGCCAGGTCGGAATCCTTGGCGACACTGATCGTGCCGAGGTTCGTTTCGAGGCGCTCGGCGACGTCATGGACGCGGACGCTAAGGCGCGTCAGGCTGCGGCGCAGATTCCGGGCGATGCCGATGCCGAGGATGATGCCGCTGACCGGGCCGCCCAGACCGACGATGGCCAGAGCGACACCGAGCCAGAAGCTCAGCGCCTCGCTGTCATGGCGGGTCTGCACCATCTGGACCTTGTTCATCTCGACGAGCTGTTCGCACGGTTCGAGGATGTGCTTGATGGGGTTCTCCTCGACCAGACCGCGAAAGGTTCGTTTCATGCCCTGATTGCGCACCTCGGCCTGAAGGCGTTTGAACTCGAACTGGAAGCGACCGTAGCCGTCCTCGATCTTCTGGACAAGGGCCAGTTCCTGCGGCGAGTGCGAGTTATTCCGGGCGACGTGCAGATGGCGAGCGAAGACCGTCTCCTGCTCCTCGACGTCGAGCAGGAGATTGTCGGCCGGGTCGATCAGGTAGAGGAAGCAGATGAAGTGGAGTCGGTGCAGCCCGATGGCCATCTCCTGGGCGGCTTCGAGGCTGGCGACGTTGTCGGTCAGGATGTCGCGGAGGTTGTTTTGCAGGCGATTGGCGACCCAGGCCCCGGCGATGCAGGCCGCCACGAGCAGCACACCGATCACGACCGCCGGCGCGGTGATCTGGTAGAGGATCCGGTTCGGCATGTTCGCTCCTTCGCGGCTGAATGTACCGGCACGTCGCGGGACTCCCGGGAGTTATTTTCCGTCACAGGGTCACTTTGCGGACCTAAAATCTAGAGAGCGTCTCAACTTGTTGGTGTCCGTTACCGAGTGGCTCCTGGAGGAATCAGACATGTTGATCGGTCATTCCTTCCCACTGGGTCTGTTGCTGGCACCGATTCCGCTGCGTGATCCCGTCTCCTCGGCGTCGCACTTCTTCTGGTGCTTCTTTGCCCTGTTTGCCGGTCTGTTTCTCATCCGTCTATCACGCGGCAATCGCTTGAAGGTCGTCGGCCTGAGCATCTTCACGGCGAGCATGGTGGTACTCTATTTCGCCAGCGCGCTCTATCACGCCGTGGTGCTGCCTGAGTCGTCCCTGTACTGGTTTCGCCAGCTCGACCAGAGCGCCATTTACCTGCTCATCGCGGGAAGCTACACCCCGGTGGTCCTGGTCCTGATGACGGGCACCGCCCGGACGTTCCTGCTCAGTGCCGTCTGGGGCCTGGCCCTGGTCGGCATCGTCTGCAAGTGGTTGCTGCCGGGCGTGCCCTATCCCGTGGCCGTGGGAATCTACATCGCCATGGGCTGGGTGGGCGTGTTGCAGTTGCCGGCCCTGGTCCGTGGACTCGGGTATGGCGGTCTACGTCTGGCCCTGCTCGGCGGCTTATTCTACACCCTCGGCGGTGTCGGCGACGTGCTGCACTGGCCGGTCCTCCTGCCGGGGATCGTCGGGCCGCACGAGGTGCATCACCTCTGGGACATGGCCGGGACGACCGTCCACATCGCCATGATGCTGTTGTATGTGGTGCCGAAGACACTGCCCGCCTACGACCCGACGCAGATCCTGCGTGTGGAAGTACGAACCGTGAGCGAACCAGTGGCCGTTTCCCAATTTGCCGAAATCAGGAGTTGACGCCCATTCGGGAATCCTGTATCTTCGGGGTATGGTAGCTCCCGCTGGGTGCAGGTGGTGCCGCTTCGGGAGCTTCCCCCATCCACTCTGCGGGAAGGCTCCCATGAAGCTGCGTACCGTCTCGGCGATTCACATCCTGCCGCTCCGGGTTTCCCTGGGTTATCGCGAGTACCTGCTCCATCCGCATCGGGGCTGGCAGACGCTGGCCCTGCCGGCGAAGAAGG
>CAYYJM010000023.1:12178-40994 GCA_964471755.1 uncultured Alcaligenaceae bacterium | reverse complement strand
GCCCTGGAAGACGCCGGCTGCACCGACCGGACGATCCTGGAACACTGCCACGGCAAGGGGCCGCACGTCCGCGGTTGCTGGGTCGTCGATCGTCTCACCGGCCGCGGCTCGGGGCCGCGAGCCTTCCATCGCGAAACGCTCGTTCGACATTACCCGGAGCGATACTGCACGCCGCTGGAACCGGTCATCGCGAGAGGCAGTGGCCCGCAGGGGAGCAAGGTTCACGTTCTGATGGAGTCGGCCAACCTGGCTGAGGCCGTCGAGTTCGTCTCCGAGATCGACCCGGCCGACCTGCCCGATCCGACCGTTCCGGCCGAGATCGTGGCCGCGCTGCGATCGCACCTTGGCGACCTGACGCCGCGCGGGCGCTATCTGGCTGGCGTGCGCCTGACGCTCCTGGGTGTAACCGTACCGTCTGGCTTTCCGCGTCCGGAATATGCCCTGGGTGAGGCTGCCCACGACGCCCTCACCCAGGCAGTCCAGGACGCAGTCATGGTGCCGCTGGAGACAACCGCGCGAGGACGCATGACACCTCGCTGACACTTCAGCGGGCACATTCGATCGAAGAAATCACGTCGGGGCTTCGTCACGGATTCTCAGGAACCGCGTAGGAAGGGGCGAAGATCAACGCGGGACGCCGACACGATCGGCCACAAGACACCGCGAAACTCAACCCCCTGACCTGAGGAAACCGCGATGAAGACCCTGAGTGTGGCTCTGGTGGCGTGCAGTCTGTTCCTGGCCGGTTCGACCGGCGTCGTGATGGCCGACCCGGTCGGCGGCGAAATCGTCAAGGTGGACAACGTCAAGGCCCACCACACCGATATCTGGACCGTCCGCCTCTACGGCGACGAGACGACGCGCATCCGCCTCTCGGGGGATGGCGACACCTGCCTGGAACTGCGGGTCTACGACGAGAACGGCAACCTGGTCGCCTCGGATACCTACGGCTACGGCGATGACCGCCAGGTGGTCATCCGACCCTACTGGACGGGTTCCTTCCGGATCAAGATTCGCAATCTCGGTTCGGTGTCGAACAACTACGTCCTGGTCGTGGATTGATCGCGAATCGGGCGGTTCAGTCGCAACGCCACGGCCCGCCGGAGGAGACTCCGGCGGGTCGTGGCGTTGCGGTGTTCAGGCAGCGCCGCCGAGGGCGTGGATCAGCGCTGCGAAGTCCGGATACCGCACGGCCAGCGCCTCCGCGTCGCCCGGAGTGAACTGGTCGAACTCGAACGGCGGAGCCATCGTCGTCCCCAGCAGCGCCCAGCGTCCACCCGGCACGAGTCGACTCCCCTGCCAGACACCGGCAGGCACGACCACTTGTGGTCGCTGGCCAGCGACCAGGTCCGGGCCGAGTCGCACCAGCTCGCCGCAATCATCGGCAAACAGCAGGAGCAGTTCGACCGGATCACCCCGGTAGAAATGATACACCTCGTCGCCGGGCAATCGATGCAACCGTGAGTGACTCTCCGGCGTCAGCAGGTAATAGATGGCGGTACTCGCCGCGCTGCGGTACGTCTCGCGATAGTAGCCCCCCTCGCCGGGCAGCGGTTGCAGATCGAGGACGCGAATGATCTCCTCGGCGGTCATGCCAGTGCCTCCGGCGAACGGAGGATGAGCAGGGTCGCTTCGGGGCGGCAACCGTAGCGGATGGGGTGATCTCCCGCCAGGCCACGGCCGACGACCATCACCGTCGGCTCCTCGTGGAACAGACCGCAGTCGTATCGCCGACCATACTTGCTCGGCACCAGCAGCGAGCCGACGATGGGAAAGCGGATCTGGCCCCCGTGAACGTGCCCGGCCAGGAGCAGATCGATGCCGTGAGCGCGAGCCCACGGCAGATTGTCCGGCGTGTGACTCAGGCCGAGCCGGAACACCCCTTCCGGGCAGTCGGTCAGATCCGGCACCGGGCCAAACCACGGCCCCTCATGGCCGACGACGATCAACGGTACGCCCTCGATCTCCATTCGCACCCAGCGGCCGGCCAGCACCTGGAACCCGGCCTGTTCCAGCAGGTCCCGCGTCCGTCGATGGTCGATCCACTGGTCGTGATTGCCCAGGATGGCGAACGCTCCGTAGCGAGCCTTCAGCCAGCCGAGCGTCGGCAGCACCCAGCCGTGCTGCTCCTCCGTTTCGACCACGTCGCCGGTCAGGCAGATGACATCCGGTTGCCACTCCTGGCATAGTTCCATGACGCGCCGCCACCAGTGCTTGTCCGGCACACCGCACAGGTGTAGGTCGGTCAGGTGCAGAATCTTGAGCCCGTCCAGAGCCTGCGGCCAGCGCGGCAGGCGGAGTGTCCGCACGACCAGTTCGACGGTGAAGATCTCGTTGCCCGGCAGCAACGGCAGCAGACCGACCCGCCCGCCACGCACCGGCCGAAAGCCAAGTTCGCGGGCCACATCGACGACCCGACTGGTGCGTTCGATCTGCACCGCTGGCTCAGGTCGTCGCCAGCGCCGCCAGGTCAGATACGGAGCCCACAGCGTTCCCAGGAGCAGACAGAGGACGACGTAGCCGGCCAGCGTCCAGCCGACCAGCGTCGTCGGCTGGAACAGTGGCCGGATGTCGATACACCCGGTCGCCGTGTAGAGGGTGATCGGTCCCGCCAGGATCGCCAGCGCGAAGAAGGCGTGGACGATCTTGCTCGTGCCATCGGGCAGATTCATGCCGTAGCAGTAATTGTGGCTGGCGATCATGAGGACGAAGTGCCCCAGGAACGCCGCGGCGAACAGGAGCAGGAGAACGACGAGATCGGCCACGCTGGCAGACTCCTTCCGCGTTACTTCTACCGTGGCGTTTGGCGAGCGGCGCGGCCCGATTCATGCCGTCGTCCCATCGGTCAGGGCCGACAGCAACTGATCGACCCGAAAGGGCTTGAACAGGACGTGCCGCAGGCCATCCTGCCGGGCCTGAACGATGGCGTGCGTCGGATCGTAGCCGTAGCCGGTCATCAACACGACGCGGGCCTGCGGTTGGGCCTGACGCAGTTCACGGTAGGCGTCGTAGCCGCTCATGTCCGGCAGGCGAATGTCCACCAAGATGGCGTCGTACTGACTGAGGCGAGCCATGGTCATCGCCTCCTTGCCATCGCGCGCCGTCTCGACGATGCAACCCCAGCGACCGAGGATGCCGTGAGCCGACAGGCGGACACGCTCGTCACTGTCGGCGACGAGAACGCGCAGGCCGCGCAGCACCGCCGGCACCGGGGGACCGCCCGGACTGGATTTCGTCAGCGGAGCCAGATGCTCGCCGACTCTCTGGATCACCTGCCGGATCGACCGTGCCCCGCTGAGGATGGTGCGCAGTTTCTCGGACATCTCCGGTTCGTGGCCGATGTAGCGCTCCAGGAGAGTCGTCGCTGCCGCGATGATGTCATCGACCGGCAGGGCGACCTCGCGGCGGACGGTCTCGATCGAGGCCGAGGCCGCCGACTGTTTCTCGGCGTTGAGCAGTTCGAGCGTGTGCAGGGCGTTGGCGATCTCCCGGCCGAACAGTTCCAGGAAGTGCAGGTCCGCCGGCGTGAAGGCGTTCAGACGCGGACTCTCGACGTTGAACGTACCGATGAGCCGATCGTTGAACAGCAGCGGCACCGTCATCGACGATCGGCAGCCAGTGCCACCCTTGAGATAGAGCGGGTCGTGGGCCGTGTCCGGGCAGAGATAGCCGCGCCGCGTGGCGGCGACGTGACCGGTGACCCCCTGCCCTTTCTCCGAAGCGATCAGCACCCGACTGACCGCCTCGGGAGTCATGCCCTCCTGCACGAGCGGTTCAAGGCGGCCCGTTTCCGGATCGACCAGGCGGATCTCGATCTGCTCGTAGTGGAGCAGATCGTGGATGCAGCGCCGGATGTTCTGCGACAGAAACTGGATGCGCTGCGGCACGTCCAGGTCGGCGAGATCCTCGACCGGCAGCGCCGTCAGGGTCTGGCTCGCCTGCCGGAGGGTGGCCAACTGCTGTTCGTGGTGCAAGACCGTGCGGATGTCGCGGGCCAGGACCACGGCCCCATCGGCGACCCCATCGCCGCGGGTGATCGGCGTCACCTGTACTTCCAGGCGGAGTTCGCCCCGGCAGCGCAATCGAACCGTGGCCGCCCCGGCGTCGAGTCGGACACGGAGCGGACAGCGTTCGGGATCATCCGACGTGACGCCGAGAGCCTGATGGAACTCCCGGCCGATCGCGATGCCGTCGCACCAGTCCTGGAAGACGCGATTGGCCCAGCGAATGATGCCGCCAGCATCGAGCAGGGCGACGCCTTCCGGGATGGCGAGCAGAATACGATCGGCCTGCAGGAGCGAGCGGATCTCGTCGAGCAGACGGGGATTGGATGGATCGAGTACCAGGGCGTCGTAGCGTTCACGGCGGAGGAGATCGAGCGCCTGGGTGACGGTGGAAACACGCTCATTACCGACACCGACCGCAGGCCAGTGGTGGGCCAGCGAGCGGGTGTCATCGCCGAGGACCAGGATGCGCGGTCGATCGCCCACGAGAGCCCCCCCAGTTCGATCCGTCCCGCACGATTATATGTTGGCGATCGGATGGCCGCAAGCGTGCCTCACGGGCGGTGTTGTGGCGCGGTTCCTGCTTCCCCTGCCCTGCCCCGCCGGATATGCTCGGCAACATGGGACGCGCTCGTGCCATCGTCCGCCTCCGCGACCTGGCCCCTGGCCAGCAGGGGGTCTTTTTCGCTCTGCTGGCCGAGAAGACGCGCGGCCGGACGCGCGACAGCAAGGCCTACTACCTGTGCCGCTTCCGTGATGCCCAGCGTGTCGTCTCCTACATGGTCTGGGCCGATGGTCCCTGGTTCGAGGCGTGCGAGGGCGACTGGCAGGTCGGCCAGTTCTACAAGCTCCGGGCGAGTTTCGTCGAACACGAACGTTACGGTCCGCAACTGGGCGAGATCCTGAATCTTCGCCCGGTCACCGAGGCCGACGCCGCCGACGGCTTCGCTCCGACCGACTTCGTCGAACAGGCGCGCCGACCGGCCGTCGAGATGTTCGCCGAGTTGCGAGCCCTGCTGGAGAAGCACGTCACTGACGAGCCGCTGCGCCGCCTGACACTGGGTCTGCTCGACGATCATGCTGCCGCCTTTCAGCGTTTGCCGGCGACACGCGACCGCTACCATCCGTTCGCGGGCGGTCTGCTCGAACACACCCTGGCCGTGATGCGCACCTGCCTCGACCTCGGCACTCGCTACCGGGACTACTACACGGAGTTGAAGCCGCCCTTGAACCTTGATCTGCTCCTGGCCGGAGCGGCATTGCACGAGATCGGCCGGGTCGTCGAGTTCGATGACGAGTCGCCGACACCGGGCTTCACCATTCCGGGCCGGCTGGTCGGCCATCTCATCCTGGGCCGCGACCTGGTCCGCGAAAAGGCCCGCGTCCTGGGCGATGTCAATCCGGAACTGGTGCAGCTGCTCGAGCATCTGATCCTGACGCATCTGACGCTGCCGGAGTGGGGTTCGCCTCGACTACCGCTGATACCCGAAGCGATCCTGCTGCACCACGCCGATGACCTGGACGCGAAGGTGGAGATGTATGCTCGATGCCTGAGCCGGGACACGTCGGCCGGGCCGTTCACCGAGCGTGATCCGGCCCTGGGTCGGAATTTGTTCAAGGGCCGGAGTGTGTAGAATGAGGGACGATGGCCGCTTCAATCATTCGGAGATGACCCATGCCAACTCTTGTTTCGCTCGACGAGGTGGCCGTCTTGGCCGGCCAGCTTTCCCAGCGCGATCAGTTGCGCCTGATCGAGAAACTGGTACACAACCTCGCGAACGGCACCACGAGGCCGCGCCGCCGCTGGGCGGAGATTCGGGGCAAGGCTCCTTATCCGCTCTGTGGGACGGACGCTCAGGAGTGGATCTCGCAAGGACGGCAGGAAGCCGATGAGTCGCGAGGTGATTAATGAAGGTTGTCGATGCGTTACAGGGGGTGACCGGCCTCTTCCTGGACACGGCTCCGGTGATTTACTTCGTGGAGAGGAACCCACAGTACACGGCAGCCGCCGACGAGATCTTCCAGCGTATCGATGCCGGCACTTTGCCGGCGGTCACGTCGCCCGTCACCCTCGCTGAGTGCCTCATCGTTCCGATTCGGAACGGCCTCGCCGCGCTCCAGCAAGATTTCCGCGACCTCATCGTGTACGGTCAAGGTGTTACCTTCGTCGTCCTCGACGAAGCGATCGGAGTGCGTGCGGCGGAGTGGCGTGCCGCCTACAACCTGACCATGACCGACGCCTTCCAGGTCGCGGCGGCGCTGAGCGCCGGCTGCGATGCGTTCCTCACCAACGACGTCGGCCTCAAACGTGTTCAGGAACTGGCCGTCCTCGTCCTCGGCGAACTGTCGGTGTGATCGTCCTACCTTCCCGCCTTCCTCCCCTCGACCACCCGCCAGGAACGCACTGCTCAAAACCGTGGCCTCTCATTCCGGTGTGTCGGGATCGGGTGGGTCCTTGGTCATGTCCAGGAGCCCCCACCGCCAGAACCACGACAAGCGGAGGGCGCAACTCAGGATGCCTAACGCGCCGAAGACCACGGCATAGAGGCCGACCGGGACGTTTCGGGATCGCATGACGACCAGCTCATAAATCATTCCCCCGCTGCCGATCACGATGAACAGGATACTCAAGAACCAGCGCAGGAAACCGCGCCAGAAGCGGACTTGGCGGGCGGATTCGGCGTCCATCCGCGGAGCCTCCTCCGATCGCCGGCTGGTTCGTCGCGGCACCGCCGCGGACCTCGGTACCGATTGGATCAACGGCACGTCGGATTCGTCGGTTTCGGTTCGCTTCGGCTCCTTGACCCCGACTACCCGAGCCAGGAACGCCCCGCTCAGGAACAGCGGATACCACGCCACCATGATCGCACTGAAGAACCCGACCTCCGTGTGGAACCAGATCCCCGCGTGGAACAGCGCCCCGCCGATCAGCAGGATCGGCCGCGTCCAGCGCGACATCACCAGGAATGGGAAGCCGATCTCGAAGACGAGCGTCCCCCAGCTCAACAATCGGCAGATGAACAGCGGAATCGGCACGTAGGCGTACGGAAAGCGATTCAGGCAGACGTCGTTCAGAACCCAGTAGACCGCGACGCCGTTGAGCCAGTCCTCGTTCGCCAGCGCCTCCCGACACGTCGCCCAGGCCTCGCCGATCGGTTCGCTCGTGGTGAAGAACGTGCCGATGGCCGCGTACGTTCCGCCGAGCTTGATCAGGCCGGTGAACAGGTAGATCAGGCAGAGCTGAATCTGGGCCAGGCGCACCGACCACGGTTCGATCATCACCGGCCCGGGTTTCTTGCCCCAGAGCCGACCGTGCAGCCAGGCGTCCACCGACCAGACGACGCCGGCCGGCATCAGCAGCAGGTAGAAGAGAGCATCGCGGATGACCGCGTCGCCACCGTTGAGTACCCACGTCATGCGCGCCTGGAAACTGACCGTCAGCAGCAGCGCTACCAGGGTCGAGAAGCGGGTCATGATCCCGGCGATGACGAACACCAGCGCGACGACGTTCAGGGCGAACAGCCACCAGAAGCCGCCGGCCTCGCACCAGGCCACCCACCCGGCCAGCGGTCCACGCGGCAACCACACGTCGAGCAGGGGGATGCCGATGAAGCCGCGATTGATGCAGAATGTACCGTGATTCTCCAGCCACTTATCCAGCGAGCCGGTGTCCATCGGCCCCGTCGCCGGGGCGATCAGGTCGGCCGGCGGCGTCAGGCCATCGGGGCCGAGGTCGATCGCCATGCGCGGCCCGAGACTCGTCGTCAACGAGAGCAGGGCGACAAGGCCGGCGATGATGCGAAAGACCGCCACCGGCTCGGCCCGGATCGGCGTGAGCCAGAATCGCCAGAAGAACCCGAACAGACCACCCGGTTTGTCGTTCATGGCTGGAAGGCTCCGTCCGGTGTGAAGGTCCCGATCTCCGTCACCTTCACCTGGTGCGCCGTTCGCGACTCGTCCGGGCCGGGCAGGCTCCAGTTCCGTTTGAGCAGGCGAACCCGGACCACCTCACGCGGATCGTCGGGGTGCTGGGCTCGCCAGCGGCGAACGGCCCAGCGAACGTAGGCCTGGAAGATCTGCGGATCGCTCTTGCCCGGAATCGAGTCGGTGTTCTCGTAGATCATGTAGTCTTCCAGCTTCCGCTGCCGCCAGCCGTCCCAGCGGAAGTACCAGCCCTCCGGCAGGGACACCTCGTTCGGCGAGAGGAGAACCTCGCGGCTGTCGTCGTTCAGCTCGATCTCGGCGGCCAGGAACGGGGCCTTGCGCGCGATCGGCGGCGTGAACATGCTCCAGCCCTGCTCGACGCCGAAAAAGTGACCGTAGCGGTCGGTCGCCATGTCGATCGTCGAGAAGATCTTGCCGGGCGTGACCACGACGTGACGCGGATCGTTGGGGAAGTTCTGCTGCATCGTCACCAGCGGCCGATCCCACCAGACCTGCTTCTTCAACCAGCCCGTGACGATCTCGTTCCACCACAGATCGAGCGGATTGCGGAACAGCAGGTAGAACAGGTGCCAGCAGACGAAGGCCGTGATCGCCACGATGCGCAGGGCACGCAGGAACCGTTCCAGCGGCGACGAGGTCGGCGTCGGGACCGGCTGCGGATCGAGAGGAGGAGTGTCCATGAGAGTCTCGGGTGCAACTGGATGCTCAGGGTGGATTATCCACGACCGGACGACGGCGTCAACGGCCTGCCCAGTCGTTGCCCTTCCGCCCGGCCGTGCAAGCCGCCCCGATTCGCGCGCCGAGATGCGATTGACTCCGCCACGTCACGCGAGCTATAACGCCCTTGCTCAATGGTCCAGCCACGGGAGCAGGACGCTCCCAGGACACCGAAGGGGATGGAGCCCCTTGGCACACAGCGACTCGTCAATCCAGGCCTCGACTCGCCTGGCCCGCTATCTGGAGGTCATCTCCGGCCGGGCTCACGGCGTCGGGCCGTCGATGCAGCGACTCGGGCTCTGGCTGGCCAGCCTCCCCTACGGCCTGGCCGTGCGCGGCCGAAACCTCCTGCACGATCTCGGCTGGCTCCGCTGCGAGCGCGTCGCGATCCCGGTCGTCTGCGTCGGCAACCTGACCGTCGGCGGCACCGGCAAGACGCCCTGCGTCGAGTACATCGCCGATTACTACCGCCGGAACGATCGCCTGGTCGCCATCCTGAGCCGGGGCTACGGCGGCGCAGGCGGCCGCAATGACGAGGCACGCGTCCTCGAAGACAACCTGCCCGACGTGCCGCACCTGCAAGGAGCCGATCGCGTCGCCCTGGCTCACACCGCCATCGAGGAGCTGGAGAGCGAGATACTCATCCTCGACGACGGCTTTCAACATCGCCGTCTGGGCCGGGATCTCGACATCGTTCTGGTCGATGCGACCAACCCGACCGGCTTCGGCCATCTGCTGCCGCGCGGCCTGCTGCGGGAACCACTCTCCGGCCTGCGCCGTGCCGGCCTCGTCATGCTGACCCGCTGCGATCAGGTGGACGCGGCCGAACGCCAGCGTCTGCGAACCTGGCTCGGTCGATATATACGCGGTGAGCCGATCCTGCTCGCGACGCACCGACCGACCGGCCTGCTCGATTCGGAGGGCCGGCAGGAACCGCTCGATCTGCGCGGTCGGGCCGTGCTGGCGTTCTGCGGTCTGGGCAACCCGGCCGGCTTCCGCCGAACACTCGTCGATCTCGGGGCCGACGTGCGCGACTTCATCGCCTTCCCCGATCATCACCCGTACACGCGGCCCGACGTGGACGACCTGGCTCGCCGCGCAGCCGGGTTGCCCGCCGACGCCCTGCTGCTGACGACGCAGAAGGATCTCGTCAAACTGCGTGTGCCCGACCTTGCCAACCGCCCGTTACGCGCCCTGCGAATTCAACTGCACCTGGAGGACGGGGCCGACGTGCTGCATCGTCGCCTGGACGCTCTCCTGCCATCCGAACCGGAGCCACGGCCATGAAACCCTTCGATCTCGACGGCCTGCGCACCTACGATCTGGAGTCGCGTCCCTCCAAGGTCTTCGTCGAGGATCTCGGCACGCCGACCGACGGCGATACCACCATCGCCGACTGGCTCGACCTGCTGCCACGCCAGCTGGCGGCTCAGGATCTGCGCAAGGTCCGCGATCACGTTGTCCGGGCCTGCACCGAGGGCCGAACGGTCGCCGTCGCGCTCGGCGGACACGTCGTCAAGACCGGCTGCGGCCCCTACCTGATCGACTGGATCAATCGCGGTGTCATCTCCGGCATCGCCATGAACGGAGCCGCCGCGATCCACGATCTGGAACTGGCCCTGGCCGGCAAGACGAGCGAGGACGTCGGCTCGACGCTCCAGAGTGGCAAGTTCGGCATGGCCCGCGAGACGGCCGACGCCTACGCCGTGGCCGCCCGCAAGGGAGCCGAGAACGATCGCGGCCTCGGTGCGGCCCTGGGCGATTTCCTGATCGATCACGGCTGCCAGAATCCGCGCAGCAGCATCCTCTTCGCGGCCCGTCGTCGGGGCATCCCGTGTACGGTTCACGTCGCCCTGGGCACCGACATCGTCCACATGCACTCGCACGTCTCCGGGGCGGCCCTCGGCGAGGCCAGCATGATCGACTTCCGCCTGCTCTGCTCGGTCGTCGCGACCATGCAGCAGGGCGTCTGGATGAACCTCGGCAGTGCCGTGCTGTTGCCGGAGGTCTTCCTCAAGGCGGTGAGCGTCGTGCGCAACTTCGGCCACAACCTCGATGGGCTCGTCACGGTCAACGTGGACAAGGAGTCGCGCTACCGCTCGACGACGAACGTGCTGAGTCGGCCGGCGTCGAGCGGGTTCGAGCTGACCGGCCATCATGAGATTCTGCTGCCGTTGCTGCATGCCGCCGTGGCATGCAAGCTGCCCCAGCAACTGACGACCGCCCCGGCGTGTGAGGCGGCGTGACGAACCAGGGCGAGGAGCGGTCATGATCCCCTACGACACCATTCCCCCCGCGGAGGGGTGCGCCGAACTGGTCGATGTCGTCGGCCGACTCGGCCAGCCGCGCGTTCTCGTCCTGGGCGATCTCATGCTCGATCGCTACGTCTGGGGCGATGCCGAACGCATCAGTCAGGAAGCGCCGGTCATCCTGCTTCGCGCCGACCAGCGTGAGGAACGCCTCGGCGGCGCGAGCAGCGTCGCCACCCTGCTGCGGGCTCTCGGTGCGAAGGTCGAGTTGGCCGGCGTCGTCGGTCAGGACGACAACGGTCGGCGCGTCCGCGCCCTGCTCGACGAGCAGGGCATCGATCATCAGGCCGTCGTCGCCGATGTGGCTCGACCGACGACCGTCAAGGAACGCTACATCGGCCGGGCGCAGCATCGCCATCCGCAGCAGATGATCCGGGTCGATTACGAGGTCCGCACGCCGGTGCAGGAGGATCTCGAACGCGCGCTGCTCGCCGAGGTGTTCGATCGGCTCGGCCATTGTGATGTCGTCCTGATCAGCGATTACGACAAGGGCGTCTGCACGCCGCGAGTCCTGGCCGCCGTCCTGGCCGCGTGTCGGCAGCGCGGCCTGCGGGTGCTGGCCGATCCGATCCGGAGCAGCGACTACCGCAAGTATCACGGCTGCTCGGCCATCACGCCCAACCGCCTCGAAGCCGGCCTGGCGACGGGTCTATCGATCCCGAGCCCGGCCGAGGCGATGACAGCGGGTGAACACCTGCTCGCCCAGCTCGATCTCGAAGCGGCCATCGTCACGCTCGACCGGGAGGGCATGGCTCTGATCCATCGCGACGGTCGGCGTCAACTCTTCCCGACCCGACCGCGTCAGGTGTACGACATCACCGGAGCCGGCGACATGGTCCTCGCGGTCCTGGGCATGGCCGTCGCCGCTGGAGTCGAGTACGGCACGGCCATCCGCCTGGCCAACGTCGCCGGCGGCCTGGAGGTCGAGAAGATCGGTGTCGCCACGGTGACACGCGAGGAGATCGTCGCCGATCTGCAGGCGTCCGGGAGCGGTGCTCGGCCAGGCCCGGCCAAGGTGCTGCACCGCCCTGCCCTGCTCGCTCAGGTCGAACGGCTCCGTCAGCAGGGCTGCCGGATCGCCTTCACCAACGGCTGCTTCGACGTGCTGCACGCCGGCCATGTGCAGTATCTGCAAGACGCTCGGGCCCAGGCCGACGCGCTGATCGTCGGTCTGAACACCGACGCCAGCGTTCGCCGTCTGAAAGGGCCGGCTCGCCCGGTCAACCCGGAGGACGCTCGCGCCCTGGTCCTGGCCGCCCTGGAAGCCGTCGATGCGCTCACGCTGTTCGACGAGGAAACGCCGCTGGACCTGATCCGCCTCGTCCGGCCGGACGTCCTGGTCAAGGGAGCGGACTACCGTCTCGATCAGGTCGTGGGGGCCGACTTCGTCCAGGCCCACGGCGGCCGGGTCTACCTGGCTCCGCTGCGCGATGGGTTCTCGACGACGCAACTGATTCGCCGCCTGGCCGCGGCGTGAGACGAAGACCGCCGGCGGGGATTTCCGACGAAGACCGCCGGCAAGCCGGCGGCTAAATGAAGAGCGACGAAGACCGCCGGTTCGCCGGCAACGAAATGAGGAACCGGCATGAACATCGCCGTCTTCGTACCCGGCTGGATCGGCGACGTGGTCATGGCCACGCCCGCCTTTCGTGCCCTGCGCCGTCAGTTCGCCGATGCTCGCCTCATCGCCGTGGCCAAGCCGTACACCGTCGGCGTCCTCGACGCGGCTCCCTGGTTCGATGAAGTGCTGGCCGGCGAGAGCGTCCTCCCTCAGGCGCGTGAACTGCGTCGGCGGCAGATCGACCTGGCGGTTCTCTTCTCGAATTCCTTTCGCACCGCCCTGATCGCCTGGCTCGGCGGCTGTCGGCAGCGCGTCGGCTTCGCGCGGCACTGGCGCACCTGGCTCCTGACCGGGGCCCTGCATGCGGCCCGCGACGAACGCGGTCGGCTCGTGCCGTCGCCTGCTCTCGATTCCTACAACGCCCTGGCCCGGTATGTCGGCTGTCCCGATCCGGGAACGCGACTGGAACTGTTCACGACGCCGGAGGACGAGGCCGCCGCCGAGCGGGTCTGGTCGCTGGCGCGTCTGGGCGGCGGCGCAGCGATCGGCCTCAATCCCGGCGCGGCCTTTGGCGCGGCGAAGTGCTGGCCGATGGCCCACTGGGTCGAACTGGCTCGTCGCCTGGTGCGCGAACGTGGCAGCCGACTCCTGGTCCTGGGTGGACCGGCCGAACGCGAGTTGACGCACACGATCGCCGCAGCCGTCGGCCTGCCGGAGGTGGTCGCCCTGAGTGATGTCACGTCGCCGACCCGGCCGGGCGCTCCGCCGTTGTCGCTGGGCCTGAGCAAGGCCCTCGTCCGCCGGCTGGCCCTGCTCGTGACGACCGACAGCGGGCCGCGTCATTTCGCCGCCGCCGGCGGGCGCCCGGTCGTCACCCTCTTCGGCCCGACGCACATCGCCTGGACGGAGACGTACCACCCGCTGGCGGTGCATCTCCAGAAGACGGTGCCGTGCGGTCCCTGCCAGCGGCGAGTCTGCCCGCTGAAGCACCATCGCTGCATGACCGAACTGCTGCCGGCGGAGGTGTTCGCCGCCTGCGATGGGTTGCTCCCGTCGCGCTCTCTCCCCCTGGCCGGTTGATCCTTCATCGTGAGTGAGCCATGCCGCTGGAACTGATCTTGCTGCTCTGCCTGACGACCGGCGTTGCCCTGCTCCACCAGCGGAGACAGGCTTCGCGGAGCTATCTCGAGGTGCATCCGCGCCATGCCGGCTGGCTACGCACGCTGGGCCTGGTTCGCGCCGAGGACTTCCTCGCCATCGAGAGCGTGATCGTCGGCGGTCATCCCGATCGCAACGTCGCCCGGACCACGCTCCGCGCGGGTGACACCACGGCGACAGTCTATCTCAAGCGGGAACATCGGGTGCCGTGGCGAATTCGGCTGTCGAGTTGGTGGTCCGGCCTGGGCTGGAGTTCGCGGTCGCTGCGTGAGGCTCGCGTTCTGCAAGCGCTGGAGCGTGAGGGTTTCGCCGCTCCGGAGTGGCTGGCCGCTGGCGAGACGGCCGATGGTCGTGCCTTCCTCCTGCTGCTCGAGGTGCCGGCCGCTCGCGAACTGCGTCTGACCCTGCCGGAGTTGACGCCGACCGGCCGGCGTCGCCGAGTCGTGCAACTCGCTCAGGCCCTGGCCCGGCTGCACACCATCGGCCTGATTCATCCCGACCTGTATGCCGGCCATGTTCTCGTCGAGGGCGGCAGTGATCGTCTCGTCTTCATCGACTGGGCTCGCTGCCAGCGCCGCCCGGCCGTCTCTCTGCGTCAGCGGGCCCGCGCCCTGGCGGCACTCGACGCGACCTTCCCGGCCGAGGAGGCCAGCCCGGCCGAGCGCGTACTCGCTCTGCGGGCCTATCTCCGGGCCGCCCGGCCGGACCTGCGGCCCGAACAGCACGCACGCCTGCTCCGCCATCTGGATCACTTCCGCGCCCAGTTCGCCCGGCGACGCCACGTCGTCGAGAAGCGGCAGCCGCGACGAGCCGATACGGTCCAGACCTGGACGCCGATCGAGGGCGAGGAACTCTGCGTCGGCTCGGCCCTGCAAGACGTTCTTCCGGGCGATCCGCGCTGGCTGTCGCTGCGGCATGCTGCCCCTGCCGTCGCCAACCGCTGGCTGCCGACCCCGGACGGCGCGGTGGTCCGTCTCGAACGCCAGCGGCACGACCACTGCACCGTGCCGCGCTGGTTCGCCTGGCTGCGCGGCCGGGTCTACACCGCACCGGAACAACGCCGCGCTCACCTGCTGCTGCGTCTGGAGCGCTACCACGTCGCGGCTCCTCAGGTGCTGGCGATGGGCCGGCGCTGGCAGGGCGGCCGACTCGACGCCTTTCTGCTCACCCGACCGCTGGCCCGCACGCTCGCCCTGGAACTCTGGCTGCGGCGCTGCCCGGATCGCGCTGCCCGCCAGCAGGTCTTGCAGGGAGCCGGTGAACTCGTTCGCCGACTTCACGCGGCCGGCTGCTACCTCGGCTCCGGCGAAGGGGGATGGCATGGCGTGGCCGTTCAGTTGGAGCAGGAACAGCCCCGCGTCGTCCTGGATCGTGTCGATGAACTGCGTCTGCGGCGTCGAGTCGAACGACGGCAGGCCCGGGCCGATCTGCACCGCTGTCAGGTGCGGTTGCAGGAACAGGGCTGCGACGAAGCCGAGTGTCAAGTCTTTGTCAGCGCCTACGAGCAGGCCGGCCCGTCGGGTGTCATCGCGGAGACACTCCGGGCCGCCACGGTCCACGTCCCCCACGGAGAAGCGGCCATGAGTGAGCCGGCGCAACTGGTCCCCGCCGAGACGCCTCGCGGCGGTCTATGGCGGCGCGTCTGGCAGGGGGTCCGCCGTCTCTGGCAGCAGAGCGACTGGCCCCGTTTCGTCGGCTCCGACTGGATCGCCACGATCATGTCGCGGCCCGTCACTGATCGTTACAGCGCCAAGCAGGGCCGCAGCAGTGGCCGGATGATCCTGCCTCCTGAGGAGCCCGAAGGTGAGGCCGCCTCGCGGGAACCGCTGCGCATCTATCTCAAGCGACACTACCAGTTGCCCTGGTGGGATCGACTGCGTGCGCTGCTCTGGCCCCGGGGCGACTGGTCGCCGGCAATGCAGGAGTTGCGCCACCTGGAGAAGGCGCGTCGGCTCGGCGTGCCCGTGCCGGAGGTCGTCGCCGCGGGCGAATTCATCGGGCCGGGCCTGCGTCTTCAGAGCTTCCTCGCCGTTCGCGAGTTGACCGGCATGCTCGCCCTCCACGAGGCCATCCCGCTGGCGTCCCAGCGCATGAGCCCCGAGGCGTTCGCCGAATGGAAGCGCGGCCTGATCCAGGAGATGGCTCGACTCTGCCGCCTGCTTCACGATCGCAACTGGTTTCACAAGGACCTCTACCTCTGCCATTTCTACATCGACGAGGCGCACACCTACGCCGCTCCGGGTGACTGGCGCGAGCGGATCGTCATGATCGACCTGCATCGACTCGGACATCACCCGCTGACCTGGGCGATGTGGCAGATGAAGGACCTGGCCCAGCTTCTCTATTCCTCCGAGGTGGAAGGAGTCACCGAACGCGATCGGCTCGCCTTCTGGCGGGCTTATCAGGGGCCGACGCCGCGTTTCTGGTACGACGCCTGGCTGCGCTGGTTCGTCGTGCTGAAGTGGCGGCGCTATCGGGCTCACAATCTACGCCACGCCGCTCGCCAGATGGTGGAGCGTGCCACCCTCTCCCCCACGCCGGCCCGGGAGGATCCGGCTTGACCGGGCGCGCAGGTCGGGTTATGTCCCCGCCCTTCCTGGCCGATAAAGAGGAAGGCGGCGACGACCCACGGCACCCGAGAGGGCCCTTGCCTCATGAACATCGCGCTGTGTTACGAGAGCGTGCTGCCGACGCGCGGTGGGTGCGAAACCTACATCGCTGCGCTGGCGCATCGCCTGGCCGCCGATGGACATGCGGTCCACCTGTACGCCTGTCGCTGGGACGCGGAGGCACTGCCGAAGTCGGTTCAGTATCACCGGGTCGAGCTGCCGTGGAGCCTGCGCATCATCCGGCCCTGGCTCTTCGCGCGGGCCATCAACCGGATGCTCCCTGTCGGACGGCATGACGTCAGCGTCGGCTTCGACAAGATCTGGGGCGTTGACGTTGTCTACCCACAGGGTGGCCTGCACGTCGCCACGGCCCAGCACAATCTGCTCAAGTATCGCAGTCCCTGGGTTCGTCGGCTGGTCGGCTGGAGCAAGTATTTCGACCCGGCTCATCTGTCCTTCCTGGCTCTGGAGCGCAAGCAGTACCTGGACCGTCGGCCGCCGCTCGTCGTCGCCATCAGCGAGATGGTCTACCGTCACTTTCAGCAGCACTATCAGCTCGGCGCAGGCGATCTGCGTCTGGTGCGGCTGGCCCCGAACACGGACCGCTTCTCGGAGGTCGATCGACCCCGTCGGCGTCTGGAGTGGCGCGAGACCTGGGGGCTGACTCCCGAGACGACCGTCGCCCTGTTCGCCGGGCTGAACTACCGGCTCAAGGGCCTTGAACCACTCCTGCACGCCGTCCGCCTGCTGCCGGATCGACCGGGGGCCGCCCCGTTTCGGTTGCTGATCGCGGGGGGACCCCGCAGCGGAGAGTTCGAGCGTCTGGCCCGCCAACTCGGCGTCGCCGATCGGGTCCGCTTTCTCGGCTACGTCGCCGACATGAGGAACTGCTACTTCGCGGCCGATTTCTTCGTTCATCCGACCTTCTACGATCCCTGCTCGCACGTCGTGCTGGAGGCGATGACCTGCGGTCTGCCGGTCGTCACGACGGCCTACAACGGTGCCAGCGAGATGATGACGCCGCCCAACGAGGGGCTGGTCGTGAGCGATCCGCACGATCACGATCAGTTGGCAGCCGCTCTGCGTCACTTCCTGGACCCGGCCATCCGCCACGCCTGCGGTCTGGCCGCTCGACGTACCGCCGCCGACTGGACGTTCGGACAGCACTACCGCCAACTGCTGGCCGTCTTCGAGGAAGCCGCCCATCGCAAGCAGGCCGCCTGAGCAGTTTTCCCTTCTGCCGGAGCGCTGTATCGCCGGCCGTGAGCGAGTATACTACCAGTCGGTGCGGTCGATTCAGCCATCCGAAAGAGCGTCTCACGACAGGACTGGACGGTGGCACTCCGGGGGAACCTGTCATGCCAATCCAGGCGACGTGCCCGACCTGTGAACACTCCTACAACGTGCCCGACGCACAGCATGGCAAGCGGGTCCGTTGCCGGCATTGTGCCGACGTCTTCGTGGTCGGTGGCGGCAAGGGCCGCGGCCGGGATGTGGACGACGAGGCTGAGGCCGACGATTCCGACCACGCCCCACGACGGAAGCGAGCTTCCGGAGACGATGGCGACCTCCGTGGCCGTCTGGACCGCGACGACCTTCGGCCGAACCGCCGCAAGGGCCGCGGTCGCGACGACGACGATCCCGATGAGGATCATGACGACGAGGACGACGACGATCGTCCGCGGAATTCTTCCGGCAATGGGTATCTGGTTCCCCTGCTAATCGGCATCGGCGGCGTCGTTCTGCTGGTGGTGATCGGCGGTGGCGTCGCGATCTACCTGGCGGCGAGCGGAAACGTCCAGAAGGGCCCGGGCCAGTTCATCCGGGCAAACAACCGGAACAACGGCGGCCTCTTCGTTCCGGGGCCAGGGCCGATTCCGCAACCGCCCGGACCGCCGCCGAAGCGCGGCGTCTTCGACCCGGTCCACACCATCGACGAGGCGCTGGGGGACATCCGCGAACAGGCCAACGACGCCTTCGTCCCCAAGGCTCGCGCCGAGTGGCTGGCGAATCAACCGATCCAGGAGAACCGTCGGCAGGAGGTCTGCAACGCGCTGTGGAACCTGTCGCAGAAGAGCTTTCATCACTTCACCAGGGAAGCCGCCATCGGAGCCTTCTGCAAGTGGGCTGGTCCCGGACAGGAGAAGGAACTGCTGCAACTGGTCGAAGCCGGGAACGGTCCCGCGATGGAGGCGGCGGCGAAACTCAAGCTCCCGAAGTTGGTCCCGGTCCTGGCCAAGAAACTCCCCGACTGGCAACAGCGTGGCCACGCTCTGCGTCATCTCGAAACGCTCGGAGCCCCTCTCGCCGAGAAGGAGGTCGTCCAGTACCTCAACCATCCCGACAGCGGGCTCCGGAACGACGTGAACAACCTGCTCCGGAAGTGGGGCACCAAATCCGAGGTGATCGTCGATCGAATTCTGATCGACCTGCGCGATCCGAAGCCGGAGGTCGTTCGGGCGGCGCTGGAGAATCTCGGCAAGCGGCCCGTCGAGGCGAGCCGGCAGGAGGCTGTCGTCAAGGCCATCCGGCCGCTGATGCTCAGCACCGATCGCGACGTCGCCAACCGGGCGACGCAGGCCGCCCTGCTCTGGGGCACCGCCGACATCGCCCCGGACCTGATTGCCGTCCTGGATAGTTCAACCAACTCGGCGGATCGGGTCGCCATCATGAAAGCGCTGATCAAGTTCGACACGGAACCGTGTCGAGAGGCGATCGTCCGTCAACTGACGACCGCCAATCGCTTCGCGGCAGAGCGTACGATTCGTGAAACCGGTTCGGCCTTCGAGCCGGCGGTGATCGCGTGTCTGAAGGAGTGCAAGGATCGGCTACAGCAGTTGCATCTCATCCGCCTGCTGGGCGACATCGGTACGCCGAAGAGCCAGCAGGTGCTGACCACGCTTGGTCAGAGCGACCGACAACTGGGCTTCTCAGCCGCTCGGGCGATCCAGCAGATTCAGGCCCGGGCCAAGAAACCCTGAGTGGTGCCCGCCTGCATCAATCGCCGGTCCAGCGGCTACAGCGTTGGCCGCACGGTGGACCTTCGGATCGGCACGCCGTCGGCAGCGCCTGCGTTCCCTCGGCCACGACGCCGGCTGGCACGCTCAGTTGCTTCTGCACCTTCGTCGCCTGACACTTCGGGCACTCGACCACGTCGTTCTTGTCGAAGACCAGCGTCTCGAACGGATGCTGGCATTCCTCGCAGACGTATTCGTACATCGGCATGACGGCGGGTTCCTCACGGGTGGAATCGGGCCTACCAGGGCATCAACCCCGGCGTTTGCGGAAGACCTCGCTCGCCTTCCGCAGGACCTCCTTTTCGTGTTCGGTCAGGTTCTCCTGGCCGACACGCGATAGCTTCTCCAGGACGGCATCGACCTTGGCCTCCAGTTGCTCCTCCTCGGACAGGGAGGCGGCCAGCTTGACGATCGGCTCCTCATGGTCCTCGCCGGAGTAGACGCGCAGACGGGGTCGCGATTGTCGCCGCCGCCATTCGCGGAAGCCCTGCCACCAGCCGCTCAGATGCCAGTGGTTGCGGAAGTACAACAGGGCGAAGACCGCTCCGGCCAGATGGGCCTCGACGGCGACCCGGTTCGTCCGTTGATTGCCGAGCAGCGCCAGGGCGTCGATGGCGACGAAGAGAACGGCGAGTACCCAGATCTGGACCGGAAAGACGAAGAAGAGCAGCACCTGCTGTCGCGGCCAGTTACAGGCGAACAGAACGACGACGGCGACCACACCGGCACTGGCCCCGACGGCGATCCCTGGATTGGTCCAGTGCGTGCCCGCGAACGCCAGGCCGCCCAGGAAGATGGCCATCAGGTAGAAAGCGACGAACTCCCGCGCACCGTAGCGGTCTTCGATCGCCCGACCAAAGAAGTACAGGCCGATCATGTTGAAGACGATGTGGAAGATGTCGCCCGTGCTGTGAGCGAAGCCGTAGGTCAGCAGACGCCAGACCTGGCCTTGCCAGACCAGAGCGGTGTCGAGTTCGATGAACTCCGTCACCCCCGGTTGCGGTTCGAGGACAGATCGCGACGAGGTCTGGGTGAGTATCTGTAGAAGGAAAACACCGATGGTGATGCCGAGCAACCAGCGGGTGGCCGAGCCCGGTTCGGCAAAGGCACCGATCCGACCCGGAACATCGTCGCGGGCATAGTCGCGATCGTGAATGCCCATGAACGGTCCTCGCCACGGCCAACAACAGACCGGCTACCACCGGTTCGGGAGAGAGCGTCCCATCTTTCTTGTACCAGATTTCGCCCGGAGTACAAAGCCCTGTCGCGAGCCGTTGTCTCTTGCTGAAGGAGATACTTGCGATCGGGCCTGTTCGCGGCTAGAATCCCTTCATTCGTCTTCCCCAGCGAGCCGAGGATTCATGACCGCGAAACGCTTCATCGTGAATGCTGGCCGGACGACCCGGCAGGGCCAGCAGATCAACATCGGCAAGGACGACGACACCTACCGGGCCATTGTCGGCACCCTGACGATGAACGCCGACGACCTGGCCGAGCTGGGCATCCTGCCCGGTAGCACGGTTCGTCTGCGATCCGAGACGGGCGAGGCGACGTTCCTGTGTCAGGCGGGCAAGGTTCCCGCCGGGATGATCTTCGTGCCCTACGGCCCGCCGACGTGCCGACTAATGGGCAACACGACCGACGGCACCGGCATGCCGACATCGAAGGGCTGGGAAGTCGAGGTCGAACTGGTGGCACCCCCGACTCCGAAAGAGGGATAAGGTCATGGCGGATGAACGCCGATCGAACGCGAACGAGCTGCTGCCGTGGGAGGAGATCGAGGCCGGTCGGTACATGCCGCGCCGCATCCGTGGGAGCTGCCGCGGGCGGGAACTGGGCTGAACGTTTTTCGTGCCGCCCGGTCCGGGCGCGAGTGAATCTCAGACGGAAGAAAGCGGGGCGCGGGATGGAACTGAACGTGGTTGAGAACGCCACCTGCACCTTCTGCGGGTGCGTGTGCGATGACATCGAACTCCACGCCGACAACGAACGCATCGTCAAGACGAAGCACGCCTGCAGCCTCGGCGAAGCCTGGTTCAAGAACCACACCGCCGAGCATCTCTACCCCGACGCCCTGATCAACGGCCAGGAAGCGACTGTGGAAGAGGCCGTCCAGGTCGCCGCGAAGTACCTGCACGCAGCTCACCTGCCGCTGGTCTACGGCCTGAGCAACATCACCTGCGAGGCTCAGCGCGAAGCGGTCCACCTGGCCGAGATCGTTGCCGGGGTGATCGACAGCCATACCTCGCTCTGACACGGCCCCACCGAGATCGCCGCCCAGTTGGGTGGCAAGGTGTCCTGCACGCTGGGCGAAATCAAGAACCGGGCCGACCTCCTCATCTACTGGGGCGGTAACCCGGCCGAGTGCCATCCACGGCACTTCACGAAGTACACCCTGACCCAGAAGGGCAAGTTCACGCCACGCGGCCGCAAGGATCGAACGATGGTCCTGGTGGACATCCGCGAGACGCCCAGTGCCAAGGCGGCCGACGTCTTCGTGCAGATCCGGCCGGGCAAGGACTTCGAGGTGCTGACGGCACTACGGGCCATCGTCAAGGGTCAGCGCATCGATCCGGCCCTCGTCGCCGAGACGGGCGCGACGGTGGAGCAACTCCACGACCTGGCGACGCGGATGAAGTCGTGCAAGTTCGGCGTGCTGTTCTTCGGCATGGGTCTGTCGATGACACGCGGCAAGCACATGAACTCGGCCGGGGCCCTGACTCTGGCGGCCGAGATGAACGCCTTCACCAAGTTCGTCGCCATGCCGATGCGCGGCCACGGCAACGTCACCGGCTCGGACATGGTCCTCCGCTGGACGACGGGCTATCCGTTCGGCATCAACCTGAGTCGCGGCTATCCCCGCTTCAATCCGGGCGAGTTCTCGACGATCGACCTGCTCGTACGCGGTGACACCGACGCGGCACTGGTCCTCGGAGCCGATCCGGGCGCAACGATGCCGCAGCCGGCCATCGACCACCTGGCACGCATCCCGACGATCGTCCTCGATCCGAAGGTGACGCACACGAGTCGCCTGGCCCGCGTCCACATCACGACGGCCGCCACGGGGATCAGTGCCCCGGGAACGGCCTACCGCATGGACGAGGTGCCGCTGCCGCTGCGGCCGGCGCTGAAGTCGCCGTACCCGACCGACGAGGAGGTCATCCGGCGTATCAAGGAAGCCGCCGCTCGTATCTAGCCGCCGGCAAGCCGGCGGTCTTCGCTTTCTGGTTCCAGCGAGACGGATTGCATCATGCTGCGGATTACCGGCGGGAAGGTCTTCGACCCGGCCAACAACCTCAACGGCGTCCTGCGGGACGTCTGCATCGCCGATGGCAAGGTCGTCGCCGACGTGCCGGCCGGCTGCCAGACGATCGACGCGACCGGCATGCTCGTCTTCCCCGGCGGCGTGGACATCCACACGCACGTCGCGGGAGCGGCCCTGAACTTCGCCCGGGCCATGACGCCGGAGAATCAGCGCCAGGCCGAGAAGTTTCTCCACACGCCCGAGCTGCGCATGGGCATCGGCGGCCCGACGCCGACCACGTTCGCGACTGGCTACCTCTACGCCGGCATGGGCTACACGACCGTCGTCGAGGCGGCCGTACCGGTACTGTCGGCCAAGCACACGCACGAGGAACTGCGCGACACGCCGGTCGTGGACAAGGCGTGCTGCATCCTCATGGCAAACAACGAACTGGTCCTCGATCTGCTCGAAGCCGGCGAAACGGAGCGAGCCCGCGAGGTCGTCGCCTGGCTCGTCTGGGCGGCCAAGGCGTACGGCATCAAGGCCGTCAATCCCGGCGGCGTCGCGGCCTGGAAGTGGGGTAAGGACGCGCGGGTCCTGACCGAGCCGGTCGCCGGCTACAGCAAGGTGACGCCGGGCTCGATCATCACCAGCCTGGCGAGCATCATCGACGAGATGGGTCTGCCGCACCCGCTGCACCTGCACTGCAACTGTCTCGGTCTGCCCGGCAACGTCACGACGACGATCGAGACGATGAAGCTGCTCGAAGGTCGGCGAGCCCACTTCGCCCACCTGCAATTCCACGCCTACGGCGGCGATGACTGGCACACGATGCGCTCCGCCGCGGCTGAACTGGCCGAGGTCTTCAACGCGAACAAGAATCTGACCACCGATGCCGGGGCGGTCCTGTTCGGCAACGCCGTCACGATCAGCGCGGACGGCCCCTGGCAGCACTTACTCTACCAGTTGACCGGCCGCAAGTGGGGCAACCTCGACGTGGAGAACGAGACGGGCTGTGGCATCGTGCCGTACACGTACAAGGGCAGCCACGTTGTCAACGCCGTTCAGTGGGCCGTCGGCCTGGAACTGCTCCTGCTCATCGACGACCCGTGGCGTGTCTTCCTGACGACCGACCATCCCAACGGGGCCTGCTTCTGGCGTTACCCGGAAATCATCCAGCTGCTCATGAGTGCCGAGTATCGGCGTGAGTGCCTCAAGAAGCTGCCGGCGCTGGCCCGCAGCCGGATCGTCCTGCCGGACCTGACACGCGAGTACACGCTGTACGAGATCGCCATCATCACCTCGGCCGGCCCGGCCCGGGCGTTGGGCCTGGCGAACAAGGGCCATCTCGGCGTCGGAGCCGATGCCGACGTGACGATCTACAACGCCAACGCCGACGGCTCGACGCTGTTCCGCTATCCGCGCTACGTCCTCAAGGCCGGCGAGGTCGTCGTCGAGGAGGGCACCATCCGCAAGGCGGTCGAAGGCCGCGAGTTCGTCATCCAGCCGACCTACGACGACAAGATCGAGGACTACCTGCGGCCGCTGTTCCAGCAGGTCTATACGATGTCGTTCGACAACTACCCGGTGGACCTGGATCGCGTCCACCACGCGGAAGTACAACGAATCGAACGATGAACGATGAACGATGAACGATGAATTAAGCAGAAGACCGAAGCACGCCCTGTTTTGATTCATCGTTCATCGTTCATCGTTCATCGTTCCGGAGTTGCCATGCTCACCCTGACGCTGAAAGAACCGCCCCCGGTGCCGCTCGAGGCCGAGTCGCTCTCGCCGGATGTCGTCGCGCCGTTGACGCTCGACGCCGTGCGCGGGCTGCCAGTCTGGCTCGGCAAGACGCAACGGCGGGTTGATGACTTCTTCACCGTCGCGGGCGAACCGGGCGACGAGCTGGAGTTGCGCGGCGACCTGGCGAAGGTGAAATGGCTTGGCCGAGGCATGACACGCGGTCGGTTGCGGATCGTGGGCAACGCCGGGATGCACCTCGGCTCGCAGATGAAGGGCGGCACGATCGAGGTGACCGGCAACGCCGGTGACTGGCTCGGCGCGGAGATGGCCGGCGGTCTGATCCGCGTCGTCGGCAACGTCGGCGGTCAGGTCGGAGCGGCCTATCGTGGCAGCCTGCGGGGCATGAAGGGCGGCACCATCCTCGTCGGCGGCTCGGCCGGACTCGAGGTCGGCATGCGCATGCGCCGTGGTATCATCGCCGTCACCGGCCCGGTGCGCGACTTCGCCGGCTTGCAGATGAAGGGTGGCACCATCTTCCTGCTCGGCGGAGCCGAGATCCGCACCGGAGCCTGGATGTTCCGTGGCACCATCGTCTCGCTCAAGCCACTGCGTCTGCTGCCGACGTTTGCCTCGGCGTGCGTCTATCAGCCGACGTTCCTGCGGCTCTACGCGAAGGAACTGGCCCCGCTCGGCATCACGATTCCGTGCCAGGGGAGCGAGGGAACCTACCGGCGCTACACCGGTGACACCGCGGTGCCAGGACGGGGCGAGATCCTCGTCTGGGAGCCGCCGTCGGCCTGATCGCCGGGCTCACTTGGCCACGACGCGAGCGGTGACGATCACCAGGGCGATCGTGCCGCCGGCCTTGCCCTCGGTGCGGATCGCCTGGGCCGCGACAGCCCGGCCGGTCGGGATGCGGACGCGCGAGGTGAGCGTGCCGTTCAGTAACTCGACCGGCTCGTCACCGCCTCCGGCCGCGCCAGTTTCCCCCTGACGGATCCGAGTGTCCTTCACGTCGAGGTCGATCGATACCCCACCGTCAGACTCGACGTGTGGCGTCGCCTTGACGGTGACACCGACCGGCTGATACGAGATCGATTTGGTGGCAATGCCAGCCCTTCCTACAAGGCTGGACACGATCGGTTTGTTGCCTCCCGTTATCGTCACCACGGCCTTGCCCTCGACGGTGGACAGGCGGAAACGCTGGACACTACCGGTGCGGCTCGTCTTGCTCATCTCGTCGAGGCGGGCGAGGATGTCGGCGGCCGGGCCGCTCCACTCCGTCTCGGCGGCGTCCTTCTCGAACGGCCCCTTCTTGGCGAATACATCGACGAGATAGACATCGATCTCGACGGCCTTCGCGTCGTGGTGAGGCGGGTCGAGCTTCTCGAGCAGACGGACGACCTCGGCGGTGACGGTCTCCGGACCACGGATGAGCAGGAGGTGCCCTGCCCCGGCCGGCACGGTCTGGATGGTGGCCTCACCGTCGAAGTGCTTGTTCAGGGTCTCGGCCAGGACGGCGGCGTCGCCGCTGCGGACGGCGTGGACGACGCGATGTCTCTTCGGGCCGCCGGCCGGTTCCTGGGCCGGGCCGCTGGTGACGAGGGTGAACAGGCCGACGAGGACCACCAGACCGGGAAGGGTCTTCAGCATGGGAGAACTCCGGAAGGGACAGGAAGAGAGACGCGGAGAACATCCTACCCGGCGGAAGGGGAATCCACAAGGAAGCGATCAATCGCGGTAGGGGAATGTAGGCGATGTAGGGTGGGCCGAAGCGCCGCCGCCGTCCGATCGCCCCGGAAGGTTGGAACAGCGCAGGCCCACCAATCCTCGCTCGGGAGCGCAGCGACACCGTTTAGAGCAAGCCATCTGCGGTGTCGCTGCGCTCTCGTCGGAGCATCGGTGGGCCTGCGCTGTTCCAGATCAAGACAGGTGCGAGGCGTCGGTTGCGCTTCGGCCCACCCTACATTGCCGGCAATATCAGCGATGCGCGGGTGCATCCCACAAGAGATGGCCGGCCTTGTGCAGGGCTGGCATGGTCGCCGATCAGTCACCGCGACGCGGACGAACCGGTGCGAAACTGGACGGTGACCCGCTGGCCGATCCGCAGGGGCGGATGGCTCGACTCCAGGGCGATCACGCATTCGACGGTCGCCACGTCGGCGAAGCGCGGCGGCTGACGCGGCAACGACGGCGGGTCGGCGAACCATTCGCCGATGCGGGCGACCTTGCCCTGCCAGGTGATCTCCGGGCGCAGACCATCCCGGACCACCACGGTCTGGCCGGGCTGGACCAGGTGGATGAACTCCTGCTCCACCTCGGCCCGGACGATCCGCGGTCGGGCCGGAGCGAAGCGAATGGCCGGCTGCTGCGGCCCGGCGATCTCGCCGACGCCGGTCAGCACCTGCAGGACCGTCCCGCGTTCAGGGGCCAGCACCTGACAGCGACTGAGGGCGTAGCGTGCCTCTGCCAGCAGGGCCTCTGTTCGGGCAACCTCGGCCTGAGCCTGGGAGACCTGCAAGGTCGGATTCTGGCCGCGCAGGCCGTCCAGCTTCTTTTCCTCGGCCAGGGCCACCGCCTCCAGGGCCTTCACCTGTTCCTGCACGGCCGCCAACTCCTCTCGCGAGATCAACCGCTGACCGTGCAGCCGTTCCTTCTGTTGCAGATCCTCCCGCGCCGCCGCCACCCGACGCTGAGCGGCGGTCACCAGAGCCTCCGCAGCAGCCACCTGACTCGGGTGCAGACGAACCATCTGCTGGGCCAGGGCGACCAGCGAGTTAGCTGACTCCTGAGCCGCCTGCGCCTGCTGCATCTGAATGCGCGCCGGCTGGTCGTCCAGCTTCAGCAGGACCGCTCCGGCCGACACCTCCTCCCCTTCCCGAGCCGGGATCTCGACGATCTGCCCCGGTCGGAGCGGCGCAAGCTGGAGAACGCCGCCCTCCACATCGACCCGGCCCAGACACTCCGGTTCGAGCGAAGGAGCGACCGCCGTCGGCTCCGGTTCGCTCAGGAACCATCGCAGGGCAGGCACACGCCAGAAGCCGACGGTCGTTCCCAGCGCGAGCAGGGACACCGACACGGTCAGCAGCGAGAACCAGGAGAGAAACCAGAGCCGTTTCATGAGCGCCTCAACGGTTCGGAATCCGGGGCTTCGCCGTTCGCTGGAGTCGGAGTGGAAACGCCATCCTCGCTGACGTGGGGAATCGTTTCCGGCGGACTCAGCCGGCCATCCACGAGGTGGAGGACCCGATCGGCGTACGGGATGACGCGATTGTCGTGCGAGACGACGACGAGGATCGCCTCGCGCTGCCGGGCCATGTTGGTCAGCAGCTGGACGATGTGCTGGCCACGCTGCCAGTCCAGGGCGCTGGTCGGCTCGTCGGCGAAGATCAGCTGCGGTTCCTTGATCAGCGCACGGGCGATGGCTACACGCTGCTTCTCGCCGCCGGAGAGGGTGTCGGGCGTCTGGCCGGCCTTGCTGGTCAGATCGACCGCCTCGAGGATGGCACTGACCCGCCGGCGCGTCTCGCTGCGGGACGTGTCGGCCCCCCAGAGCAAAACCATCTCCAGTTGCTCGCGAACGGTCAGGGCCGGGAACAGGTTGTAGCCCTGGAAGATGAAGCCGGTGTTCAGGCGACGAAATTCCTCGCGCTGCACCTCGGTCATCTTCCACAGGTTCCGATCCAGAGCGATGACCTGGCCACTGTCGGGCGACGTCAGCCCGGACAGCACCGCCAGCAAGGTCGACTTGCCGCTGCCCGAGGGCCCCATCAGCAGGGTGAACTCTCCGCCGCGCAGCTCCAGGGAGACATCGTTCAGAGCGACCACGCCATTGTCGCCGCTGCCAAAGGTGCGCGTCAGGTGTTCGGCGACGAGCTTTCGCACGGGCTTTCCTTTCTTCAGCGGAGCAAGGTCGCCGGGTCGGCCTGATCCAGCGAACGCAGAGCGGCGATTCCCGACAGCAGACCGACAATCAGCGTAATTCCCGTGACACCGACGAGCAGCCAGAGCGGAAGCACGACTTCCACGCTCAACGGCCGGGCCAGGTGTCCCAGGATCATGGCTAGGGGCAGGGCCAGGACGAGCCCGGCCACCGTGACCCAGAACGACTGACCCAGGACCAGCTGTCGCAGTCGCCAGCGCGGAATGCCCAGGGCGCGGAGGACCGCGAACTCACGGAGCGAGGCGATCGTCGCGGCGTACAGAGTCTGCGACGTGACCACCGCCCCAACGATCAGGCCAAGCGCCGCGGCGAAGCCCAGCACGAGGCCGGCCCGCGTCTTGATCAGCCAGTACTTCTGCGTTCGCCAGGCCAGTTCGCCGCTGGTCAGCGCGTCCATGTCGGGGTAGGCCGCCTCCAGCCGACGAGCGACCGTGGCGGCGTCCTCCGGAGATCGACACAGGCCCAGCAGGCAGGTGGTCTTCTGCTCGGGCAGTCCGGCCAGCAGACCGCGCGCGGGTCGCCTCGAGCAGTACAACCCTGGCGTCAGTCCCGCGCCCTCG
>CAYYJM010000023.1:11658-12168 GCA_964471755.1 uncultured Alcaligenaceae bacterium | reverse complement strand
ATGCCGATGAGGTCCTTGCCCTCGCCTACGTTCTCCATGACGCCGATCACCTGGACCCGGCGATTGGCCACCTCGCCGACCTCGTCCGGTTCGCCTCGCAGTCCGAGCAAGCCCTGCTCGGACTGGTACACCACGACCGTTCCGGGTCGGGTGAGCCCCTGCCGCATCTCCGGCGTGAGATCGCGCAGCACGCCCAGCGCTCCGCTTTCCAGACGCATACCGATGACGGCACACTGATCCGTACTGCCGTCGTGCCGACGGAACTGGGCGAAACCGCAGAGATACTCCTCGGTCCGCACCACCTCCGGCTGCGACATCAGCCGCGCCTTCCAGGCCGCCGGGATGGGCCACCCAAACCCGATGCCGCGCACGCCAGGCGAGGCCACCCAGAGGTCCGCCACGCTGCGCCGAATCGGTCGGGCCGAGATGTTCAGAATCCCGGCCAGCAAGCCGCACTGCAGGGTGCTGAGGACGGCACTGAACGTCACGGCGAACACCGCCGGCAGATAG
>CAYYJM010000023.1:0-11648 GCA_964471755.1 uncultured Alcaligenaceae bacterium | reverse complement strand
GGCCAGGGAGTACGGCAATCTCATGGGCTTCCCCGCTGCGGTTCCGAAGGGGTGGCATGGCGTCTCTGTCATTCTACCATCCACGATGCCTTCCGATTCCGAGCGGAGTCCGGCAGAGCCTTCCAAAACATATACAGATTGCCCATACAACCCAAATAGATTATGCTGATATCTTCTCCGAACCCGGACGATTTCCAGTCACAGGCAGGGTTTTCAGCAGAAGTGGTGGGAGACGAGCTGGCCGAACGAGGCAGATCGTGGTGCCAGCAGACATTTGTTCAAACGGCACAGCACCGGGCTCGGAATCTGCACAGCGAGTGTCGAGTCTGATCGTGGAAGGGAGTTGCGTGTGACCACCGCCATTCAGGCCGCCATCAATCAACTCCCCGGAGTACACCGAATCGAGAATTGCCCTCGCGAGGCGATGACCGACCGGGCGATGGAGATGACCCACTCGGTCTATCCGCACGATCAGGTTTACGGCCAGTTCTGCTCGATTCAGGATCACATCGACTGTCCGCCGGAGAAGGCGTACGAGTACCTGGCCGATGTCTACACCCTCCAGGAGTGGACGTATAGCCTGCGCGACTTCACGCCGATGGACTGTACCGGCCTGGTGATCGCCACCGACAAGATCGGCGGGGCGACGAAGATCTACACCCGAGTGGTGGTCAATCCGACGGCGATGACCGTCGATTATCACTGTGCCTGGGACCAGGGCGAGCAGCTGTGGATGATCTACCTGATGCGGGTGGTGCCAGCCGAGTTGGTTCTGGCTCGACCGGGCTGCGTCGTCCTGTGGACCAACTGTCGGCACCCGTTCTACGATCGCAATCCGTTCCCCGAGCGGGCTCCGGCCGGCCGCAAGATCTGGGTGGGCGACATGTGGCCGTTCTTCTTCGCCGGCCACAAGATCGAACTCGACAACCTGAAGTACATCCTGGAATACCGCCATGCCAACGGTTTGCCCATGACCCTCGGAGGCCCACAATGAAGACCGTCAGCCTGGTCGGCGTGGCCACCTACCTGCCGCGACGGATCGTCGATAACTCGTTCTTCGAGGAGCCCGATCCGGAACAGACGCCGGTCGTGTTTCGCGGCGTGCAGCAGCGTCATCACGTCTCGCAGGACGAGTCGGCCCAGATGATGATCGCCGAGGCCGCCCGCAAGCTGGCCGATCGGCTGAACCTCGACCTGCGCCACGACGTGGACATCCTGATGACCAACGTCACCTGCCCCGATCAGCCGTTCATGGGCTGCGGGGCCGAGGTCGCCCGGACCCTGGGCATCAACCCGGCCTGGATCATCGACCTGCACAATGGCGGCTGCGTGTCGTTCCTCTACATGATGGCCCAGGCTCAGGCCCTGATGACGTGTAACGGCGCGCGGACTGCCCTGCTCTGCAACGTTCAGAACGCGGCCGGCCGACTCTTCGCCCACGAGGAGACTCGCAAGCTCCCGCAGGCCCGGATTCCCGGCGACGGCTGCGGCGTCGGCTACCTGGTGGCGTCGGACGAATCGCCGGTCCTGGCGGTCGTGCATCGCAACTACGCCGACCACGCTGGCGACATGCAACTCGTCCGCGCGGACGGCTCGGAGTGGTGGGAGCCGAGCCCGGCCTGCGGTCATGTCAACTTCACCGAGAGCAAGATGGCGACGATCATGGGCCGTGCCAACCGCATCGTTCCGGAGGTGATCCTCGAAGCGTGTCGGCTGGCGAATCTGCCCACGAGCGCGATCGGCACGCTGATCACCAATCAGCCCAATCGGATCTTCCTGCGCAACTGGCGCGAGGCGGTTCAGGTGCCGAAGGAGCGGCACGTCTCGACGTTCGAGAAGCACGGCAACCTGTTCGGAGCCGGCCTGCCGATTTGCATCGAGGAGGCCCTCACCACCGGGCAGCTGCGGCGCGGTTCGCACCTGGTGCTGGGCGGGTTCGCTCATGCGGGCGACTTCGCGGCGGCGGCCGTGATCCACTGGCAGCCAACCCCCGGTTGATCGAGCGGAGGCTCTCCTCATGACGCTGGTCGAGGCGCTGGTGACGACCCTGCGCGACTGGGGTCTGGACTACCTGTTCGGCGTCAGCGGCGCGAACATTGAACACGTTCACGACGCGGTCCATCGTCTGGGCGGTTCGCGGTTTCGCTCGGTCTGTGCCAAGTCGGAGGTCGGTGCGGCCTTCATGGCCGACTGCCGCTCGCGGGTGCATCGCACGCTCGGCGTATGTTGCTCGACCTCGGGCGGCGGGATGATGAACCTGGCCGTCGGCGTGGCCGAGGCGTTTGCCGAATCAGTGCCGCTGCTGGCACTGGTGGGTCAGTCGCCGCGTCATCTGAACGGTCGAGGCGCGTTCCAGGATTCCTCCGGCCTGGGCCGCTCGGTCAATGGCGAGGCTCTGTGGGGAGCCATCGCCAAGTTCTGGAGCCGGATCACGGAGCCGGGCCAGTTCTGGCCGAGCCTGACGTCGGCCGTTCGCTCCGCGTTGAGCGGACGACCGGGACCGGCCGTACTGCTCATTCCACGCGACCTCTACGAGTGCGAGGTCGGCCCACGACCGGCGGAGCTTCCGCACGACCTGATCGATCTGATCGAGCCGACGCCGGCATCGTCGGAGGAGATCCGCGTTCTGTTCGATGCCATCACGTCGGCCGCCTCTCCGGTGCTGCTGCTGGGCAGCGGCGTGGACCGGTGTAGCGATCCCGGAGCGGTCGTCGCGTTCGCCCGGCGACTGGGCCTCCGCGTGGCGACCACCCTGGCGAGCAAGGCCGTCTTTCCCAATGACGACCCGCTCTATCTGGGCCACGTCGGCGTGACCGGCGAACCATCGGTGCATCGCTTCCTGCAGGAGGAGACGGATCTCCTCATCGCCGTGGGCACCGGCCTCAACGTGATGACACGCCAGCCGATCGCTCAGGCCCTTCAGCCCGAGCGTCTGGCCGTGGTCAACATCGACATGGGCGAGATCCTGGCCTTCGTGCGGCCCCGCATTTCCGTCGAGGCGGATGCGGGCGAGGTCTGCGCGGAACTGCTCCGGCTGACGGATCTGGCCGGGATCGCTCACCGAACTCCCGCTCCGGTGCCGGCCCAGCATTACACGGCGCTGCTGGCCCCGAACCTGCCTCCGGATGCGGCCTGCATCTCCGCGAATGATCCTTCGGGCGATCTGCGGCAGAGCGTCGCCCTGGGACTGATCGCGCCGTTCCTGCCGACCGTTGGCCACGTCCTCTTTGACGCTGGCAACTGCGCCGCCGCGGCGCTGCACTACCTGCGAATCCCGCCCGGCGTCAGCGCCACCATCGCCCTGGGCATGGGCGGGATGGGCTACGCCATCCCCGCCGCGGTCGGGGCCCAGCTCGGCTCGCCGGCGGGCTCGCGGACGCTGGTCCTCTGCGGCGACGGGGCCTTTCTCATCCTGGGAACGGAGGTCCACACCGCGGTTCATTATCGCCTGCCGATTCTGTTCATCGTCTTCAACAACGGCATGCACGGCATGTGCGTCACCCGACAGCAGCTCTACTTCGGGAGCCGGATCGAGAGCGTGCGCTATCCCCACGTGTCGATCGCGACGATGGCTCGGGGCCTGGGTTCGCCCGATCGGCTCTGGGTCGGAGCGGCGGAGACGGCCGACGAACTGCGTCACTGCTTGCGAGAGTACCACACCGCTCCGACCCGGCCGGGCGTTCTCGAACTCCGCCTGCAGCATGAAGAGGTGCCACCGTTCACGCCCTTCCTGACGGCTGACGCCCCGTTGCACTTCGTGAATTCCTGAAAGGAGATCCTGGCGATGTCATCGGACAGTCATCCTGCGGACGCCCCTCCGGTGACGGAAGAGAGGGCCCGCGAGATCAGCCGCGAGCGCTGGCTGATGCGGGCCTTCCAGAGTCCGGTCGTCGGGCCGCTGCTGCGCTGCTTCGCCGATCCGCAGCAGATCCTCGAACTCGGCATGGCGTTCTGGTCGTCGCGCGTCGTGCTGACGGCCGTGGAGTTCGGCGTGTTCACGGAACTGGCGAAGGGGCCGCGATCGCTCCCGGAATTGCTCGACCGCTTCGGCTGGCACCCGCGCGCGGCGGGCGCGTTCCTCGATGCCCTCGTCGGCGTCGGCCTGCTGAAGCGTGATCGCGAGCATCGCTACGCCAACACCCGCCAGGCGGACCTGTTCCTGGATCGAGCCAAGCCGAGCTACATCGGTGGCCTGCTGGAACTGTCAAGCAAGCGGCTCTACGCTCTATGGGAAGGCCTCGACGACCTGCTCCGCACGGGGCGGCCCCAAGCCAGCGAAGAGCAGGGCGACAACGAGTTCTTCGCGACACTGTACCAGGACCCGGACGCTCTGCGCGAGTTCCTGGCCGGCATGACCGGCATCTCGACCGGCGAGGCGATCCTGATCGCGTCGCGCTTCCCCTGGCGGCGGTACAAGACGTTTGTGGACGTCGGCTCGGCCCAGGGAGCGCTGCCGGTCCGCGTGGCCCTGACCCATGCGCACCTGACCGGCGCGAGCTACGACTTGCCGCCGGTCGGGCCGATCTTCGAGGAGTACGTCGCCTCGTTCGGGCTGAGCGACCGACTCCGCTTCCTGCCGGGCGACATGAACGAGGGCCCGCTGCCCGAGGCGGACGTGATCTGTTTCGGCCATCTGCTGCACGGCTACGGCGAGACGAAACGACGGGAGTTGATCGGCAAGGCGTACGCCGCCATCCGACCCGGCGGAGCCCTGCTGGTCTACGATGCCATGATCGATCCACGTCGGCCGGATCGGTTCATCGGCCACCTGTCGAGTCTGAATATCATGCTGGAGACGCGCGAGGGTTTCGAGGCGACGACCGAGCGCTGCGCCGCCTGGCTTCGCGAGGCGGGCTTCGTCGAGGTGGTCACACGCCACCTCATCGGGCCGACGTCGATGGTGTACGCGACGAAACCGGCCAACGCGGCGGGGGCCTGACGCGGTCGAGTTACCCCGGCTTCCGGGTCAGCACCTCCAGGTGGATCGCCGAGGGGAACTTCGGCGTCCGGTGGATCTGCTGCCGGGCCGACTGGAAGTCGTCGTCCTTCGCCGCGAAGATGTTGGGGACGTACTTCTGTGGATTCCGGTCGATCAGCGGGAACCACGTACTCTGCACCTGGACCATGATCTTGTGCCCCTTGCGGAAGCAGTGATGGCTCCAGTGCAGGTCGATCGTGTACTCGTTGACTTCGCCTGGCACGACCGCCTCGGGCTTCTCGAAACTCTTGCGGAAACGAGCCCGCATCGGTTCGCCACTGATGAGCAGCTGATAGCCGCCCAGGTTCGGAGTCTTCTCGACCGTCTCCGGGAAGACGTCGATCAGACGCACGATCCAGTCGCAGTCGGTGCCGCTGGTCGCCGCGAACAGGTGGGCCGTCAGCGACCCCGCCACGCTCACGTCCTCGGTGAGCGGTTCCGTCTCGTAGGTCAGCACGTCCGGCCGATGCTGCGTGAAGCGTTGATCCTCGACCATCCAGACCTGCCATTCCGGGCCGGGATAGGTTGGCGTGACCGGCCGGGGCCGATACGGCACCGGATTGGCCGGGTCGGAGACGTATTCGTCGAAGCCGGTCTTCGCCGTCGGCGGCGGCGTGAACGCGAGTTTGCCGCCGGGATGGAAGTAGAGCTTGCGCGTGACGACCTCCTTCGGCGGCCAGGTGTCATACCGCTGCCAGTGGTTGGCCCCGGTCTGGAACATCACCGCCTCGGGCGGCGTCTCGCCCCGGTCCTTGAGATACTTCGCGAAGAACGGAGCCTGGATCTTCGTACGGAAGTGCTTGCCCGTGTCGCTGTCGAAGGGGATCTTGCCGAGATGGTCACCGGGCCCGGCCTGCCAGCCGCCATGATTCCACGGGCCGACGACGAGGAAGTTCTGGCCGCGTCGGTCGTGCCGTTCGAGAAACTCATACGTCTTGAGCGGGCCATAGAAGTCCTCCTGGTCGAACCAGCCGGCGACGTGCAGGGTCGGCACGCTGACACGCTTCAGATACGGAGCCGACGCCTGCTTCTGCCAGAAGGCGTCGTAGTTTGGATGGGCGACGAAGTTGTTCCAGGTCGGCATCTTGCCCCGGAAGTGTTTCGCGTTGACGTTCGACAGGGCTCCGAGTTTGAGATACCACTCGTAGGTGTCGTACCGATCGAAGGCGAAGCGGGCGTTCTCCTTGTTTGTCTCCATCAGGGCGACGTACTCGAAGCCGTAGCTGAGGCGGAAGGCTCCGTTGTGGTGGAAATCATCGCCGAGGAACATGTCGGCCGGCGACGCCTGCGGCGAGGCGGCCTTGAGAGCCGGGTGCGGATCGAGCAGGGCCATCACGGTCAGCCAGCCGGGGTAGCTGATGCCGAGCATGCCGACCCGGCCGTTGTGCCCCTCGACATTCTTCAGCAGCCAGTCGATGGTGTCGTTCGTGTCGGTCCCCTCGTCGAGCGCCTTCGGATCGTTCGGATCACGCGGCGGCGTCTGCATGACGAACTGCCCTTCGGATCGGTGCCGACCGCGAATGTCCTGGTAGACGAAGATGTAGCCGTCGTCGGCCAGGTCCTTCATGTAGGACTTGAGCGCACGCGGACCGCGCGAATCGACGCCGTAGGGCGTGCGCATCAGCAGGAACGGCAGCGGCCCCTTGCGTTCCTTCGGGACGTAGACGAGCGTGTGCAGCTTGACGCCGTCACGCATCGGAATCATCTCGACCCGGCGTGTGAACTGCCGGGCCTGATCGTCGAGGTCCTGAGGCGTCACCGGCTGAGCCGTGCCGGCACCGTGGAACAGGCCGGCCAGCAGCAAGCCCGTGCCGAGCGTGAGGATCGCCAGGGAAGTCGTGCGGTTCATCGTTCGGCCTCGCGGGTTCGGAGCGTCTCCGGGATCACATCCACTGTCGCAGCAGTGTCAGCAAGCGGCGTGCCTCCGTGGCGGAGTGCGGGGAGTCGTGGTCCTCGCACCAGTCGGCGACAATGCCGAGCGTGGCGACATCGCGGTAAATGTCCGGCAGGAAGCCCTGCGGCACTTCGGCCGGCAGGGCGTTGAGGAAGGTATCGATCTCCTCGATCGTCTTGCAGACCTGAGCAAATTCGACACGGGCCAGGGTGAGGATATCGCGGTAATCCTCGGTCCAAAGATCTAGATCGGCGAACGACTCGATCAGGCTGCCGGCCTGCCGAAAGGAGCGGGTTCGGATCAGGTCGATGATCGCCTCGACCACGCCCTCGAACCGATGCTGGAAGTACATCCCTGCCTCGGAGAAACCGACCATCCGCTCGGCCGTCGAGCGGCCATATCGGACACGCTCCGCGACACGTTCGAGCAGTTCGCGAACGCCGATGGGAGTCGTCTTCATCGTTTCGTCTCCTGCGCGGCCCGGCACGAACCGCCGGCAAGCCGGCGGTTCACTGAGGGTCACCACCCCAGGCCCAGACAGCAACCGATGCCGCCGCCCGAGGTCAATGGCAACGCTCGCCGGGCGTACGGAATCTTCAGGTACTCCGCCCGGTCCCACACGACCCGTCCCTCGGCAATGGTATAGACCGTGTGGCTCGTCTGCTCGAACGGGTCGCCGTCGAACAGGGCCAGGTCGGCGATCTTGCCCGTTTCCAGGGTGCCATACCGATCATCGATGCCGAGCAGTTTCGCCGCGTCGCGTGTCATCGCGGCCAGGCCGGCGTCGTAGGGCAGACCGTTGGCCACGGCGACGGCCACCTCGCGGCGCAGGACGCGCGTCTTGGGCACGTACGCCTCGTAGCCGGTGCCGATCGCCAGCGGGATCTTCGCCCGGCTCAACACGCTCGCGCTGCCCAGGTAGCTGTGGAACGTCTCCATCGAACCAGGCCGCTGCATCGGCGGATGAAGTACGACTGGCACCCTGGCGTCAGTGATCCGATCCGCGACCAGGTACGCCTCGGTGGCCAGGTCGAGCCGGACGCGCAGGTTGAACTCCTTGCCCAAACGCAAGGCCGTCTCCAGATCGTCGGCCCGGTGGGCGGCGAAGATGACCGGCAGTTTCCCGTCCAGGGCCAGGCCGAGGGCGGCGAGCTTCGGGTTCGGCGTGGCGTCCGCCTTGGCCCGGCCGTTCTTCGCCTGGGTGAACGCCGTGCGGATCAGGCTGGCGATGCCCATGCGCGTCGTCGGCAGCTTGTTCGGGTAGGTCTGCTTCGGCACCTCGCCGAGGTTGACGAGCAGACCGGCCGGGAAGCGGATCGTCGCCTTCTCGGCCGTCGTCGCCGTGGTGCGAAAGATGCCCGACTGACCCGCGATGACGTTCTGCCGACCCGGCACCGTGTGGACGACGGTGACACCCTCCTGTCGCACGAACTCCAGCAGCGGCTCGGCCGGGTTGAAGCCGTCCTGCACGCGCAGGTCGGCCTGGTTCGGATCGCTGGCCTCGTCCTGATCCTGATCGGCCGGCAGATTGAACGCTCCGGACAGGCCGACCACCGAGTGAGCGTCGATCAGGCCCGGTGTCACCACGGCGGCAGTCAGCACCGGCGTGCCGGGCGGAATGACCACGTCGCCGCGCTTGCCAACGGCGGCGATCTTGCCCTTGTCGATCAGCACGACGCCATCGCTGATCGCCGCACCGGTCAGCGTGTGGATCCGGCCCGCGAGGACGGCGAACCGCTCCGGGCTGCCCTTCACCGGGGCACGATCGCCGGCGGCTGGCGTCTTCACGGCGGCTGGCGGCGTCGTCAGGCCGGGCGGTTCCGGCAGGCTCCACGGCGCGAGCAGGGCGAAGCCGCCGGTCTGGTAGGCCCGGTCGTGCGGCCGTGACGCATCGAACGCCTTGACGCCATCGATCCACGTCTGGAGAACCTGCGTGTAGTTGCTGAACGGCGCTCCGGAGAGGACGACGAGGTCGGCGTCCTTGCCCTTCTCCAGTGAGCCGATGCGATCATCGAGGTGGAGCATCTTCGCCCCGTTGATCGTCAGCGCCCGCACGGCCGAGTCCTCGCTCATGCCGCCGCGGACAGCGATCGAGCCGCTCCGCAGGTAGAAGCGCGATTCGGTGATGCTGTCATCGGTGTTGATCGCCACGAGGACACCGGCCTTCTCCAGGATGGCCGCGTTCTCCTCGATCAGGCCGGCCGTCTCGGCCTTGCCACCGGCGCTGTCCAGCAGCGTCAGCGACGCCGGAATCTTGCGGCGGACCAGCTCGTCCATCACGCGGTAGCCCTCGGTCGCGTGCTGCAAGACGAGGTCGAAGCCGAACTCGTCGGCCAGGCGGACGGCAGTCATCAAATCGTCCGCACGGTGACAGTGGAAGTGGACGGTTCGCTTGCGATCGAGAACCTCAACGAGCGTTTCCAGGCCGAGATCGACCTCCGGGGCCGAGCCCTTGCCGGCCCGGTGATCGATCCATTTCTGACGGTACGCGCGGGCCTTGACGAACTGCTCGCGTTGCAGGGCGGCGATCTTCATGCGCGTCGCCGGGGCGACCTTGTTCCGGCCGAAGTTGAATCGCTTGGGGTTCTCGCCGTTGGCCATCTTGATGCCGCCGAGCGTGCGGGGCGTGGTGATCCGCATCTCCCCGACGGAGCGGCCACGGAACTTGACGTAGAGCGTGGCTCCGCCGATGACGTTGCCGCTGCCGGGCATGATGTTCGCCGTCGTCACGCCGCCGGCCACGGCCATGCGAATGCCTGGATCGCCGGGAAAGATCGAGTCGAGCGCCCGAACAGCCGACTGCACGGGGCCGCTCCCTTCATTGCCATCGGAATGGGCCGGCACTCCCGGCTTGGCGTAGACGCCGACGTGCGAGTGCGTATCGACCAGGCCCGGCAGGATCACCTTGCCGGCGACATCGATCACCTCGGCTCCGGCCGGGATCGGCGTCTCCTTGCCGCCCACGGCCAGGATCTTGCCGCCCTGAATGACCAGGACGCCTTCGGCGATCGGTTTGCCGGCGGCCGTGTGCAGGGTGGCACCGGTGAAGGCGATCGCCTTCGCGGTCGGTGGCTGGTCGGGTAACGCGGCCAGGCTGCCCAGACCACCCAGGCAACCGAGGAACGTGTACAGCGCGAAGCGAGTCATGCAAGGGATCTCCAGAGGACGATCGCCCCAGAATAGGCAAGCCAGCCGAGAAGGGAAGGAGAATCCCGTCCGGCACCGCGAAAAGGGTGTGGCCATTGTTCCGGGAGGGGACGGCCGCCCCGGCATAAATGCCGAGGCTCTGTCCCGAAGCCTGGTAAACCAGGCTCTTCGGAGAGCCCGGTTCACCGGGCTTACCTTCCCAGGCCCGGCATTTATGCCGGGCCGAACCCACCGCGAAAACTGCTCTCCCCAGCGGACTCGAGAGTCGGTATAGCTCCGAGTACCGGGTGGACTTTGCCGGTCCAGGCACAGGAGGAGGTAGGGATGTTCGGTCGTAGTAACCTGATGCGGGGACTGCTCGGCGCGGGCCTGCTGAGCGTCATCGTCACGACAACCCAGGCCCAGGTCGGGCAGCCGGGAGCGCTGCAACCGGCCGCCCAGCCCGGCGTCGGCCAGCCGGGGATTCCGGGCAGTGTCCAGGTCGCCCAGCCGGGCGGGGCCGTCAAGACGGTTGCCCTGGTCAACGGCCATGTCATCACCCAGACAGACCTCGAAGGCGTTCTCAAGGCGGCCGGGCCGAGCCCGGTGCAGATCCCGGAGAACACGCTCAAGCAGATGAAGATGCAGGCGCTGGCGATGATGATCGACAACGTCCTGATGGACCAGTATCTGAAGGTCAACGGCCCGCAGGTGGCTCCGGCCGAGGTGGAAAAGAAACTCGTTGAGTTCGACGCCGGCCTGAAGAAACAGGGCAAGACGATCGCCGACTTCTGCCGCGAGACGGGCCAGGATCAGAACCAGTTGCACCTCGGCCTGACGCGCATGATCCAGTGGCACAACTTCGCCAACGCCCGCATCACCGAGAAGGACGTCAAGGCGTACTACGACGCCTACAAGGATTTCTTCGACGGCGTGACGGTCAAGGCGAGCCACATCGTCCTGCGTGTGGCCCCCAACGCTCCCGAGGCGCAGAAGGCCGCCGCGAAGCAGAAGCTGACCGACCTGCGCAATCAGATCCTGGGCGGCAAGATCACCTTCGCCGATGCGGCCAAGCAGAATTCGCAGTGTCCCAGCGCTCCCAAGGGAGGCGACATCGGCTTCATTCCGCGCAAGTGGATGGTCGAGGAAGCCTTCGCCCGTGCGGCCTTCGCCTTGCAGCCGAATCAGATCACGGACATCGTCCAGACCGATTACGGCTATCATGTGATTCTGGTCACCGAGCGCAAGCCGGGCGAACCGTCGGACTTCGAGAAGATCAAGGACGCCGTGCGCGAGTTCTGCATCGAGGAGTTGCACCAGGCCATCCTCGCCCAGCAGCGCAAGGTATCGAAGGTCGAAGTCAATCTGCCGTGAGTTCGACCAAACCAACGTCCGCGCTTCGAGCCCGGGGATTAACATCCCCGGGCTCTTCCGCGTTGATGATCACTCGAACGCGCTGTCACGGGCGGGTGTCGTTGCCCGGAGATAGCCCGCCGTCCAGACCAGGTACAGCATCGGTGCGGCGAGCAGCACGCCGATGCGGCAGAGCAGCAAGCTCGCAAGGATCAGTCCCCCCAGCATGAAGTGAACGAGGAAGAGGGACAAAACCTTCCCCTCGGTCAACCACCAACTGCCACGCATCGCCTCGAT
>CAYYJM010000022.1:0-41030 GCA_964471755.1 uncultured Alcaligenaceae bacterium | reverse complement strand
TGCGGTGTCGCTGCGCTCCCGAGCGAGGATTGGTGGGCCTGCGCTGTTCCGGGCTGATGTGGCGACGAGGCGTCGGTGGCGCTCCCGCCCACCCTACGTTTCACAGCCACGGGGATGTCCCCGCCTCCAGGCTCATCATTGACGCTTCGGTGAGGGCTGGCTAAAGTGCCGAGGGCACCTACCTGAACAGGTTGGTGTCCTTCGTTCGTTCCTGCCCGCGCCGGAGAAACTACCGATGCGATTCACGACGTGCGCACTTCTCACCGGGCTCGCCCTGGCGACCCTGGCTCACTCCGAGGGGAAGCCAACCCCTGCCGCCGAGGGAAACCGCCTGGTCGGCTACTTCGTCGAGTGGGGCATCTATCAGCGCAACTTCCATGTCGCGAACATCCCGGCCGACAGGCTGACTCACGTCAACTACGCCTTCGCTCGGGTGACGCCGCTGGGCGAGGTCACCCTCTTTGACACCTACGCCGCGGTCGAGAAGGCTTATCCCGGCGACCGCTGGGATCCACCGACCACCCCTCGCGGTAACTTCAACCAGTTGGCCGCCCTGAAGAAGAAGCATCCGCACCTGAAGACGCTCATCTCCATCGGCGGCTGGACCTTGTCCGGACCGTTCTCCGACGTTGCCGCGACAGCCGAGCTGCGCGGCAAGTTCGCTCGGTCGTGCGCCGCCTTCGTCGTCCGCCACGGCTTTGATGGCGTGGACATCGACTGGGAGTATCCCGTCGGTGGCGGCCTGGGGTCGAACAAGGTCCGCCCGGAAGACCGGGCCAACTATCCGCTCCTCCTTGCGGCCGTGCGCCAGGAACTGGACGCCCAGGGAAAAAAGGACGGCAAGCGCTACCTGCTGACGATCGCCGCCCCGGCCGGGCCGCAGACGATCGCTCACTTCGACCTGAAGGCGATCACGCCGCACCTGGACTGGTACAACCTGATGGCGTACGACTTCCACGGCAGCTGGGACAAACAGACCGGCCAGAACGCGCCGCTGTTCGCCGATCCGAACGACCCGCGCGACCCGGCCCTGAAGACGTTCAACGTCGATGCCGCCGTGCGAACCTACCTCGCCGCCGGTGTTCCGCCGGCGAAGGTGGTTCTGGGGGTGCCGTTCTACGGTCGAGGCTGGAGCGGCGTCAAGGACGTCCAGCACGGTCTGTACCAGCCAGCGGCCGGGCCGGCACCGAAGGGAACCTGGGAAGCCGGCCTCTTCGACTGGAAGGATCTCGCCGCCAACCACCTCGGCAAGAAGCCGCGTCACTGGAACGCCGCCACGAAGACGCCCTGGCTGTTCGATCCAAAGACTGGCGTGTTCATCACCTACGATGATCCAGAATCAATGAAGGCCAGGGCCGACTACATCCTCGAGAAGAAGCTCGGCGGCGCGATGTTCTGGGAACTGAGCGCCGACGACTCGAAGCAATCTCTCCTCGACGTACTCCACCGCACTCTGCGTCCGGCCAAGAAGCCTTGACCTCGCCCGCAGGTGGGCGTCATCCCGCCAGCGGCAGTGTTTTGCTGGCGGCGATCTCCGCCCCGACCGGCTTGTAACGCAGCACGATCTCGCGGGGATAGACCTCGGCCAGCACCCACGCCGGCCGAAACTCCCGTAGCGCGAATCCCGGCACGTTCTCCAGCTTCCGATCCCGGTTGTACGACACGCACGGCAGCACGACCTCGTGGATGCCGTGGAAGTTGTCGCTCCAGCCGCGCATGCCGCAGTGCAGGTGGCCGGAGAAGTAGGCGACGATCTGCCGGTTCGTTGCAAGGACCTTGCCGAACTCGGCTCGGCCCTGCTTGACGTACCAGCCGACGTCCGGAGACTTGTTCTCGTGGTAGGCGACGTGGGCGACGAGGACCACGCGCTGATTCTTCTTGCTCGCCTCGGTCAGTTCGCCCTGCATCCACTTCAGCTGTTTCGGCGTCAAGACGCCCATGTGCCCGGGGTTCAACTCGGCGTTCGCGAAACTGACGAAGCGGTAGTTCTTGTGCGCGAGTACGCCCTCTGTCGAACTGGCGACGTGACGAGTGAACTGCTCGTGCGGATCGTGATTGCCCGGTACGGCGAGGTAGGGCGATTTCAGGCCGCGGGCGATGTCCACCCACTCGGCGTAGCGTTTCTGGTTCGCCTCGACCTCGCCGCGATCGACCAGGTCGCCACAGAAGAAGGTGCAGGCCGCCGGCGACGCATTGATCTCGGTGACGGCCTGACGCATCCGTTTGACGTAGTCCGCCCCCGGCTTGCCGAGGTGCGTGTCGGTCACCAGAGCGAAGGTGAATTCCGGCTTCGGATCGGCGGCCGGTACTAGCGGAGCGGCGAGCAGGCCGGCCGACGCGGCCAGGAAGGATCGGCGGTGGAGGAGCGACATCGTTGACATCTCCAGGAGTGATCCGATACGGGATGCGGTCAGCGTAACCGGCAGCAATGGCGTTGTCCAGGATCGGAAGTCGCTTCGTGTCCACGGAGCCGATCCTCGCTATGATCGGGAGGAACAGAAGCGATCCTCTGCGAGAGCTGACATGACCGACCGCGCCGCTGACCGCTGGTCCTGGCTCAACGCCACCGTGCTGGCCATCGTGGTGGCGACGTTCTTCTCCGACGTCAGCCACGAACTGGCCACGGCCGTGCTGCCGCTCTACCTGGTGACCATCGGTCTGGGGCCGGCCGCTCTCGGTCTGATCGAGGGTCTTGGCGACTTCCTCCTGAGCATCTCCAAGCTCGGCGGCGGCCTTGTCGGTCAGCACGTTCGCAGCAAGCGGCTCTGGTGTTCCCTCGGCTACCTGGTGACCGCTCTGGGCACCGCGTTGATGGGCCTGGTCCACGGTCTGGCCGCTCTGCTCACCCTGCGCAGCCTGGCCTGGATCGGTCGCGGCTTCCGTTCGCCTCTGCGCGACGCACTCCTGGCCGAGAACGTCGAGTCGCGCTATTACGGCCGGGCGTACGGCCTGGAGCGCTCGGCCGACATGCTCGGTGCCGTTGGCGGCCAACTGCTGGCGATCGCCCTGCTGGCCGGGGCCTTCGCTCTGGGCCAGATCATTCTCTGGGCGATCATTCCGGGTCTCCTGGCCGCCGCTTCGATCTTCTTCCTGGCCCGTGATCGCGCCCCGAGCAGCGTGGCAACCGAAGGCCCGCGCCCGGCCCGGTCGCCGTTTCCGCCGGCGTTCTACTGGTTCCTGGGCGGCGTCTTCCTCTTTGGCCTCGGCGATTTCTCGCGGTCGTTCCTCATCTACCTGACGGCCGCCTCGTTTGGCCCGGTCGATCAGACGCCGGGCATCCTCACGCTGAGCGTGTCGCTCTATCTGATGCACAATCTGGTCAGTGCCGTCGCCGCCTACCCGGTCGGAGCCCTGGCCGATCACTGGGCCAGGCAGCCCCTCCTCGTACTCGGCTACGCGCTGGGCGTGGTCACCAACGTCCTGCTCGCCGTCTGGTTCGCCTGGCTGCCGGGGCTGATCGTCGCGATCGTCCTTTCCGGCGTCTACATCGCCATCGAGGAGACGATCGAAAAGGCGACGGCGGCCGAGTTGCTCCGGCCGGACCATCGCAGTCTCGGTTTCGGCATCCTGGCCAGCGTTAATGCCGTCGGCGACATGGTTTCCAGTGTGGTCGTCGGTCTACTGCTGGCGGCCGGCCAGGGGACGCTCGCGTTCGCTCTCGCCGCCGTCGTGGGCCTGCTCGGCTTCCTCTGGATGCTCCTCTTCCGCGCTCGCATCCGACCGCAACGACCGACCGTCGGCGCGTGACAATCTCCGCCTCCGTGGGATTTTTTCGCCAAGATTCTCTTGCTCCAATGAGAACGGATGGTATCCTGCCTCCCTGGGGATACCCGCGCTGCATGGAGGCAGCTACATGACTGACACGTTGAATCTGGCCGATCGTCTGCTCGAACTCGGCACGCACTACCGCGACCTCGGGCGAGCCGGCGATGCGCATGAAGTCCTCTCTCGTCTGCTCAGTTTTCGCACCTTACCGCCGGAGATCGCCTGCCAGGCTCAGGTAGCCCTGGCCGAGATCCATCTGGCGCGACGCCGCTACCGGAAGGCTCGCCGCCATCTGGCCGCCGCGCTGCAGATCGAGGGAGCGCTGGGAACCGAGGCAGCTCGCCTGCATTACCTGATGGCCGTCGCTTGCCGTGAGGACGACCAGGGCAATCTGCGCCGCTCGGCGATCTACTACGGTCGCTCGCTGGAACTGGATCCGGACGACGTCCGCTGTCGCGGCGAGTACGGTCTGGTGCTGCTCCACCTGGGCCGAACCGAGGAAGGGCTGAAGCACCTCGAACGGGCTCACGACGAGGCCCCGAACGATCTCGACACCCTGTCTCGTCGCCTGCGCGGCCTGCGGCGAGCGGGCCGTCTGGACGAGGCCCGGACGCTGCTGCGTCAGAGCCGATTCCGCTTTCCGCGCAATCCGCGCTACGAGAAGCTGGCGACCGACTTCCAGTTTCAGATCCTGCGTCAGGAGCAGGAGTTCGCCCGGCTCCAGGCTGATCCGCTGACCGATGCGGACGCTCCGGTGCTGCTACCCTTCGTGCGGCATGAGGCCCACGATGGTCCGCGCCGGCCGGCTCTGTTCCGTCGGGCCGGCATTCGGAAGTTGCGCAGCCGCGATGAGTCGAGCGGCCCCGGCACGCGGGCGGACGGCGAGTAATTCTTCCGGCGAGCGCGGACTCAAGGGCTGTTCCGTAATCGGCTCCCTCTCCCCCGGTACTCCGGGGGAGAGGGCTGGGGTGAGGGGGGAAGCGACTCCCAGTCAGGGAAGACGCAACCCCCTCACCCCAACCCCTCTCCCCTGAGTACAGGGGCGAGGGGCTTCTGAGACAGCCCTCACGCTCCGCGCTCGCCGAGTCCGACCACTCTTCTCTCCTGCAACTGACGCATCTCGGCATCGCTCAGGCCCAGTACCTCGCGCAGAACCTCGGCAGTGTGCTGGCCCAGACCCGGCGGAGCGGTCGGCACGGGTGGAGCCTGGCCATCGATGTGAAACGGAGAACCGAGCAGATCGACCGGCCGACCGGCCGGGTCGGTCACCGTCACGCGCAGGTGCCGGGCCGCGGCCTGTGGGTGGGCGAACAGGTCGGCGTACCCCTGCACAGGAGCGTGCGGCACCTCGGCTCGACTCAGACGCTCCATCCACTCGGTGGTCGCGCGTTGGCACAGCACCTCGGCCACACGCGGCACCAGTTCGCTCCGGTGTTCGACTCGGCCGGGATTGGTCAGAAATCGCTCGTCGCTGGCGAGGTCGGGCCGCTCGGCCGCGGCGCAGAATCGCTGCCATTGACCATCGTTGCCCACGGCCAGGACGAGGTAGCCGTCGCGCGTGGCGAACAGTTCGTAGGGCACGATCTGGAGATGGGCGTTGCCCTGGCGAGCCGGCTCCGTCCCCGTGGCGAGGTACGCCTGGGCGACGTTCACCTGGCTGGCAACGGCACAGTCGAGCAGGGCCAGATCGATGTGGTAGCCGTGGCCGGTTCGCTGGCGCGCGTGCAGACACGCCAGCACGGCAACGGCGGCGTTGAGGCCGGTCAGCACGTCGATGATCGCCACGCCGACCTTGCTGGGCGGCCCATTGATCGGCCCGGTGATGCTCATGTAGCCGCTCAGGGCCTGCAAGGCGAAGTCGTAGCCAGGAGCCTCGGCGAGCGGCCCGGTTCGACCGAAACCGGAGATCGAGCAGATCACCAGACGCGGATTGACGGCGTGCAGTCGGACCGGGTCGAGACCGAGCTTCGCCGCCGAGCGTGGGAGGAAATTCTCGAGCAGCACGTCGGACTTCTCGGCTAGTCGATGGAGCAGGCCGACGCCTTCGGCCGAGCCGAGATCCAGGGCGATGCCGCGCTTGTTGCGGTTGCACGACAGGAAGTAGGCGCTGAAGCGATCGGTGTCCTGAAACGAGACGAAGGGTGGGCCCCAGCCGCGCGTCTCGTCGCCGGCTCCGGGACGCTCGACCTTGATCACCTCGGCCCCAAGGTCGCCGAGGACCTGGCCGCACAGGGGCCCGGCCAGAACGCGCGAGGCGTCCAGCACGCGGACATCGGCCAGCCACTTTCCCGGATCCTGGATCGTCATCCCGATCTCCTTTGCATTCCGCCCGGCCGCATCATACCGTGCGGAGGGGACGACGGCAGGTGATTCCGTTCGGAATACCTGCTATCCTGAAAGAGAGCGGACGGTTTACTATCTCTGGGATCGGAGAGGCGGCCGAGATGGAGCCCCAACCCGAACTGCTGCCGTTGTACCTGGAACTGATCGAGGTGTACGGCCGACAAGGAGAACGGGTCCAGCGGGACGCCTTCGTCCTGCTGGCGGCCGAGGCCTACCTGGCCAGCGGTCAGGAGGACGAGGCCGAGTATCTGTTCGCGGACTTCTCGGGTCGCAATCCCGGCCACGTCCTGGTTCTGGCCGGTTCTCTGACGGCGGCGATGCACGATCCGCAGGCGAGCAACTTTCTCAACCACCTGCGGAAGAACTATCCGGAGGACGTTGTGCGCGACCTCGTCAAGGAAGCGCGGGTGCGTCGCGGCCCGTTTCTTCCGGTGCCGCGTTCACCCGAAGCCGCCAACCATTCCTTTCCGGTGACCCAGCCGGTGACCGTCCTGCGTCAGACCGATCCGCCGCCGGGTCGAGGTCCGGGCAATCCGGTCCCGGCTCCGCGACCGCAACCGACCCTACCGCCGCGACGGGACCCGACGCCGGCCCCGGTTCGCCCCCAGCCCGTCCCGGCCCGGCCGGCCCCGACGACGCCCGGCGGGCCAGGTCCACAACGCCGACACGACGACGAGAGCGAAAGTGCGGGAGTGCCGGTGATCAACTTCCTGTTGTTTCTCCTCCTGATCGCCGCCAGTGTCTTCCTCGCCGCCTGGACGCTGCTCCGGCCGTTCCTGCCCTGAGGGATGCCCGTGGTGCGGCCTACTCGATGGCCGTCGGATCGGGCCGTTCTTCCTTGACCGCCACGCCGCTCGTCTGGGCGTGCATCATCGTCGCGGCCAGGGCGGCGATCCGCCCGGCGGCCTCGGGCAGCGACACACCCCGCGCGTGGATGTTCGAGATCAGGTTCCGGTTCGCGTCGGTGTGACCGGAACGCGGCCGATACGCCAGGTACGCCGAGAGGCTTTCCGCCGTCGCCAGGCCGGGCCGCTCGCCGATGAGCAGGACGACCACGCGCGGATCGAGCAGATCGCCGATGTCATTCAGGACGCCGACCCGACAGTAACGCACGACGAACGGCTGGCCGAATCGCCAGTCGCGCCGCTGGGCCTCGGCTCCGAGCAGATCGAGCAGGCCGGGAGCCTGGACCATCACCGCCGTCGCTGACAGGCCGTCGCCGATGACCACCTGGAAATCGACGGCCTTCGGACAGCGCTCGCCAATCCGGCCGCGTGAGTCGTCATCGAGTCTCCGGCCCAGGTCAGGGCGCATCAGATACTCCGCCTTCGATCGCGCCTGCGACTGCGTCCAGAAGAGGTGGAAGCCAGCGATGCGCTCCGCACCGAACGCGGCGTCCAGGTCGAGTTCGGCATGGACGGCATCACGAGCAACGGCGTGATCCTCCCGCAGTTTCAGAGCCGTCGCGGTGCGGTAGCCGGGACCAGCCCGGCCGGCCAGGATGCGCGCCGGAGTGCGGGCCAGGGCTCGCTCCAGCGGCGTGAGGTCGTCGCTCATCGCGGTTCCTCGCTCGGGACCAGGGAGACCGGCGGGCCAGGGAACGTCCACCGGGCGACGGTGAACCAGACGACCACAAGCAGGAGTGTCAGTCCGCCGACAACGATCGCGGCCGCCTCGTTCGGCGGCTGCATGCCGATGACGATGAACGTCCCGCACGCCAGCAGACTGACCACGGCGAGCGGCCGGAACCAGCCGCGGAGATGCCACGGGCCGAACGTCGTCCACCAGCGCCGGTAGGCGATCAGGCCGAGCGCCGTCGGCAGGACGTAGGAGACGTAGAGGAAGATGACGCAGACGGCGGTTATTGTCGAGTAGACCGGCGTGTAGACGGTGAACAGGACGGCGGCCAGGGCGACGCCCCAGATGGCGACCGGCGGCGTGCGGAACGTCGGCGACACCCAGCGGACCAGGTGCGAGGCCGGCAGACCGCCATCGCGGGCGAAGGCGAAGGCCATGCGCGACGCCGACGTGACCGTGGCCAGGCCGCACAGGTACTGGGCGATGACGGCTCCACCGCACAGGGCCGTCGCCCAGGTCGGCGAGACGGCCCCGAACAGGGCATGGGCGAACGCTCCGTCGCCAGCGGCCGCCGTGCCGGCCGGATCGGGCATCGCCAGGACCACCGCCGCGAGCATCGCCCAGCCGAAGAGGCCCGAGACGAGGACCGATTGCACGATGCCGCGCGGCACGTTGGCGGCCGCCCCGACCGTCTCCTCGGCGGCGTGGGCGGAGGCGTCGAAGCCGGTGATCGTGTACGCCGGCAGCAGAAAGGCCAGGGCGAAGGCCCAGGCGAGCGACTCGGTCGCGGGCCAGACGGGCTTCTCGGCCGGCGTCCCGGTGTAGTTGGTGATCGTCACCAGGCGGGTGAAGTCGAGCGACTCGGCCGAGACGAGCAGCGACACCGTCATGACAGCGGCGACGAGCAGAATCCAGTAGCCGCTGAAGTCCGTCAGGATGCGTGTGACGCGGATGCCGAGGTGGTTGATGAGAGCGTGTGACGCCGTGATGCTCGCGACGGCGGTAAGTTGAATCCACGGATCGAGCGGCCGACCGGGGAAGAACGCGGCGGCGGCGAACTGAACGGTGCCGACGTTAATGGCCGCCAGGACGGTAACGAGGCCGGCGAGGTTGAACCAGGCGGTGCCCCAGCCCCAGCCGCGACCGCCGAGGATGGCCGCCCAGTGGTACAGGCCGCCAGCCGTCGGAAAGGCGCTGGCGATCTCGCCCATCGTCGCGGCGACGCAGAGCGACAGCAGGCAGACCAGCGGCCAGACCAGGCCGACGGCCGCGCCGCCAGCGGCGCAGAAGCCGAGATGGAACGACGTCAGTCCGCCGGCCAGGATGCAGATGATCGACAGCGATAGGGCGAAATTCGAGAACGTGCCCAGGACACGCGACAGTTCCTGGGCGTAACCGAGTTTGTGCAGGGTGCGTTCGTCGTCGTTCATCGGTTCCCCATTTAGCCGCCGGCTTGCCGGCGGGTATTCGCGACGAAGACCGCCGGCAAGCTGGCGGCTAAATGAACTACCCGTCCAGTGCCTTTTCCCAGCCGCCGAGCAGGGCCGGCCCGCTCGCCGCCAGCAGGCGTCCATCTCGGCAGATGCCGCGTTCTTCGAGCCAGGCCCGGAACTCCGGCGTCGGCGAAAGGCCGAAGAGTTCCCGCACCATCGCGGCGTCGTGGTAGCTCGTCGACTGGTAGTTGAGCATCACGTCGTCGCTGCACGGTATTCCCATGACGTAGTTGCAGCCGGCCGCCGCGAGCAGGAGCAGGAGGTTATCCGTCGAGTTCTGGTCGGCCTCGGCGTGGTTGGTGTAGCAGACATCGACTCCCATCGGCAGGCCGAGCAGCTTGCCCATGAAGTGATCCTCCAGACCGGCCCGGATGATCTGCCGTTCATCGTAGAGATACTCCGGCCCGATGAAACCGACCACGCTGTTGACCAGGAAGGGATCGAACGCCCGTGCGACGCCGTAGGCCCGGGCCTCCAGTGTCAGTTGATCGACACCGTGATGAGCCTCCGCCGAGAGAGCGCTGCCCTGGCCCGTCTCGAAATACATCACCTGCTCGCCGACCCAGGGACCGGGCCGGCCGCGGTGCGATTCGAGGACACGCTGTCGGCCCTCCTGGAGCAGGGCCAGCGAGACGCCGAAACTGGCGTTCGCGGCCCGGGTGCCGGCGACCGACTGAAAGAGCAGATCGACCGGCGCTCCGCGATCCAGGGCGGCGAGTTGCGTGGTGACATGAGCCAGACAGCAGTGCTGCGTCGGTACGTCGAGAACGGCCGTGAGCCGGTCGAGTCGATGCAGAATGGCGGCGACCGAATCGACCGAGTCGGCGGCAGGGTTGACGCCGAGGACGGCATCGCCGCAGCCGTAGAGCAGACCGTCCACGGCGGCGAGCAGGATGCCGGCCAGGTCGTCGGTCGGATGATTCGGCTGAACGCGAACGCCGAAGACGCCGGGGCCGCCGAGCGTGTTCTTGCAGCGAGTGACGTTCCGCACCTTCGCCGCGACGTAGACGAGATCCTTGTTGCTCATCAGCCGGGCGACGGCGGCGACGATCTCCGGCGTGACGCCCCAGCGCCAGGACCGGATTGTCTCGCCATCGGCCGCCGGAGAAAGGAGCAGTTCGCGATACTCACCGACGGTCAGCGATCGCAGCGGAGCGAACGCCGTGCGGTCGAGGGCAGCGCAGATGAGGTGGGACACGTCGTCATCGGGATCGATGACGGGGTTATCGGCGAGGAGGTGGAGGGGCACGTCGGCCAGGGCGAACTTCGCGGCGGCCCGTTCGCGTTCGGATCGAGCGGCGATCCCGGCGAGCTGATCGCCGGACTTCGCCTCGCTGGCCCGGGCGAGCAGGTCACGCAGGTCCGGGAAGACGAACCGTTCGCCGCGTATCGTGTGGCTGAATGGCATGGATTGTATCTCCAGGAGGCGGGCGAGCGTGGGGCGTCAGCCCCATGATCTTCTCTTCGGAGGAAAACACTCATGGGGCTAACGCCCCACGCTCGCCGAAGATCGATCACCCCTCGATCGCCCCGACATCCGGCCCGTCTCCCGCGAAGACATCGTTTACGCCCCGGATGCGCACGCCCCGATCCCGACATGGACTTGCCGGCCCCGGGCGCAGATCCGCCTCCTTCCCGAACGGCTCCACCAGGCGCGGATCAGCGTATCTCCCCGATGGTTCCTGCCCGGTCGCCTTGCGGAGAGCGTCGATCGTCGGCAGCGGTTTGCCCATCCACTGGAAGCGCCGTACCGGCTTGCCCGGAACGTGCCAGTAGATGTTGCCGTCGAGCGTCAGCCCCGGCCGACCGTTTCGCACGCACCACTCGCTCACGATCAGGACGTTGTTCCGGAAGACCTTGTTCCGGCACTCCTCCTTCAGCGACGGCAGGCTGATGCCGGTGCCGCCATCGGGGCCATTCGTCAGACAGACGCCCGTGTTGTGATCACAGAACGTCCAGCCGGGCGACGGAGCCCCGCCGACGTTCAGCTTGAAGAACAGGTTCCGGAACGTCGCCGTGTTGCGCGACACCCAGACCGGGCCGCGCTCGACCGGAGCCAGCGACAGGGCCGTGTGGGCGTTGCGGATCGTGTTGGCCCACAGACGCAGGTTGACGCCGCCGCCGTCGGCCTCGATCGCGTCGTCGCCGATGTCGGTGATGACGTTGCCAGCCACGTCCACGTCGCGGTTCAGTTCGAGCTTATCGAGGTTCTTCCACGACTCGATCGCCAGGCCGTCGAACCAGCCGGTGACGTGGTTGTCGTAGAAGCAGTTGCCTCGACCAGCGACGCAGAAGACGCCCTGTCGGGCCTGCTCGCTCGTCTTGATCACGTCCCACGGATAATCGCCCAGGCCGGGTTCGGTCAGTTCGCAGCGGTGGACGAGGTTGAAGCGTGTCGCCTCGCTCTTGAGGAAGATCGCGGAGGGCAGCTCACGCAGGGTGCAATCGCGAACGACGCAGCCCTCGGCCCCTTCCGAGAGACGGATGCCGGTGCCGGCGTAGTGGCGAATCGTGAGGCCGAGCAGGTGGACGTGCCGGCTGCGGGAGAGCAGAAACGCCTGCTCGAGGACGGCGAACGAGTAGGCACACTCCCCGGCCGGCTTGCCGCCGGTGCGGACGTGGACCGTGCGCGTCTTCGCGTCGAAGGCCCAGGCCCTCGGCACGGCTCGTTTCTCGCCGGTCAGAGCCACAACGCTCGGTTGCAGAAACAGACGCTGGCCGTCCTGCACGGCGTACCGACCCGCCCTGAGTTCCGGCGGCGCGTCGGTGACGTAGTGGTCGCCATCGACGTGCTTCCAGACGTGGCCTTTCGGCAGGTCCACCCCACCATCGAAGACGGCTCCCCGACCCGCAGCCATGACGGTGATCGGTCGATCCGGTTCGCCCTTGAGGCCGGCCAGCAGGTTCGCCACGCGATAAACGCCATCGGTCAGGACGAGGACATCACCGGGCCGGGCGTTCGCCGCGACCTTCGTCAGGGAGTCGGGACCGACCTGGAGGGTGCGGCCACTGGGCTTCTCGGCCGGGAAGGTGCGAGTCGTCGCCCGGCCGGTGGAGACGAGCGGGCCGTCGGGATGCCGGAGTGTCAGACGTACCTCGATGGCCGTTCCCGGTGACAGCGAATGGACACTGGCCCAGACTCGGCGCAGTTTGCGGTCGATGACTGGCTCGACACCGGGCCGCCAGGTTTTCTCGCCGGCCTGTCGCCAGTCGAACTCGGCCGTCGCACTGGCGGGAAGATCGCCGGTGTAGCTAGCTTCGACACCAACGGCCCGCCAGGTCGGCGTCGTCTCCAGGGTGAGATCGCCCGTCGTGGTCATCAGAACGGCGGAGAGAAGGGGAAGCATCGGTGGCGCTCCTGGGGTTGCTCATCGGATGCATTACAATGGGAGCCCGCCGCGCAAGCAAGGGGCATCTTCCTTGCTTGCGCGGCGAACTCCTACTCCATCTCGCCGTCGTAGAGCCACGACTGATCGTCCTCGTCGCGCTGGCGGTCCATCCGCAGGGTGAGCTTCTTCTTCATGGCGATCCCGAGCCGGCGCTGCCCGGCCGGTGACAGGGCATTGTTCGACAAATCGAGCAGTTCCAGTCGGCTCGTGTCGGCCTCGATGAGCAGGTCTGCCCCGACGTCGGTGATCTCGCCCAGGGCCAGGTCGAGGAAGCGGAGCCGGCAGAGCAGGCCGCTCTCGATCAGCACCCGTACACCGAGATCGCCAGCGTCGCTCCGCTGGAAGCGCAGGTGCGTCAGGTTCGGCAGATTCACCGATCGGGCGATCGCCGTCAGATGCTCGATCGACAGGAATGGTTCCTCGTTCTCGTCGGGATGGGCGGCGGCTGGATGGAACGACAGGTGCGTCAGGTTCGCCAGGGCCGGGTTTCGGCTCAGGGCGACGAGCGGGTAATCGGTCGAGAGATTCACCTGGAGGATGCGCAGATTCCGCAGTGTGTCGAGCCCGAAAAGATCCTCGGTGCGAACGGTGAGGCACTCCAGGTAGAGTTCCTCCAGATGCGGCAGACGGGCGATCCAGTCCCAGATCGGCTCGCCGGCCTGGTACAGTTCCCAGCGCGCGTTATAGGTGATCGGATCGCTCTGCTCGGCCCGGAAGCCGTCGATCGTGCCGAGCTGAAGGACACGCAGGTTGCGCAGGTTGTCGCTGTCGGTCAGCAGGACCGGGTTCGGCTCGTCCGGGTCGTGCCATTGCTGGGGGTATCCGATCGCGAGCCGGCGCAGCAGCCGGGCTTCCGGTGCGGTAATGAGCGCCTCGGACAGCTTCGGATCGACCTCCTCGACGACGATCTCGGCCAGCCAGCCGCGTTCGATCCGGTAGCTCGCCCGGTAGAGACCGTGCCGGGCGAGCAGGGCATCGAGCTTGCGACCGAGGCAGTCGGTCTGCAACTCCTGAAGTAACTCGCGGCTTTGAAGTTCGCCGCGTTCCTTCGTCGATCGGCCCGTGTCTTCCAGGGCGAGTTGCACCTGGATCAGCTCGCCGCGTGGATCGCCGAGATCGTGCAGATGATCGGCGTAGGCCATGTGGGCGGCGAGATCATCGGGATTCTCGGCCAGGGCCGATTCCAGGGCTTCACGCAGACTCGACATGATGCGTCTCCTTGGTGGTTCGTCCGGCTCACGGCTTGACGGTCGGCGTCGGCTCGTCGCTCTGGGCGTTCAGCCACGGCACCCAGGGAGACGTCGATTCCTGCCGCAAGATTCGATCGAGGATGGCCTGTTCCAGGGCCGCATCGCGACCGATCGGAATCCAGGTGTTGTCGAAGCGTGTCTCCTCGATCACCTGATACTGACGCTCGACCGTGGGGCTCACGCGAAAGGTCGCCTCGCCCGCTATGGATCGCACCGGCCGGGCCAGGTCCTCCAGTTCCATCAGGACGCGGACATCGACAAAATAGCCGCCCTGCTTGTCCGGCTTGATGGTGACCAGGGCCCGGTTCCGGATCGTCTGAGTCGTGGCACGCAGGCGGAGCAGAATGTCCGGACTGCTCGTCTTCCAGGGTTCGAACAGGCCGCCGGAGATGACCGGGCTCGTCTGGATCTCGCCGCCGTACCGATTGGCGTAGGCAATCGGAAAGAAGTCGTCCACCGAGTCGAGAACCTTCTCGAAGACGGCACTGTAGGACGAGGGCCCCTGAGGCAGGTAGACGGGATTGTCCACGTTGACGGGGCGCGAGCCGAGCAGCAGCGGATTCTCGCGAAGCGGCCCGCTCATGCAGCCGACCAGCAGGAGCAGGACCAGCCCCGCGGCGACGATCGTTCCCTGCCGCATACGCCCCTCCCCCTCCGGCGCGACGGACCCTTTTCGTGCGAGTCCAGGGATATGCCGAGGCCGGGCCGTCACGTCAAGACGAATTCTGGACCGTCTTCACCGCTGGCGTTCCGCTCTCCGTTGCGGTACAACGGACAGATCACGCGGGAGGTGGCGAAATGCGGTTCGCGTACGTGTTGCTCCTGATCCTGACCGGCTCCAGCTCGTTGGTTCGGGCCCAGGTTCCGCCCGAGATCGACGCAATCGATCGCCAGTTTCAGAAGGCCATCGGCCAGGCCGACCGGAGCGTCGTCGCGATCTTCGTCGGTCGGAGCGATCGCTATCCGGCTCCCGACGCGAAGCATCCGGGCACGCTTGGCCGCTACGACGCGGCCGGCCTGCTGGCAAAGGTGCCGGCCGCCGACACGGCCGGGAAACGCCTGATCCTGGATCTCGATCTGGCCGGCCCGCGCCACGTCCCCGAAGCGATGGCGACGGGGGTGATCCTCGACAAGTCCGGGCTGATCCTCACGGCCGCCCACGCCATCGCCCGGGCTCGCAAGCTCTACGTCAAGCTGCCCGGCGGCAAGGGGAGCTACGCCGACATCCACGCGCTCGATCCGCGTAGCGACCTGGCCATGCTCAAGCTGATCGATCCGCCGGAGGGCCTGGTAGCGGCCCGACTCGGCGACGGCGGTGCGGTTCGCAAGGGCCAACTCGTCCTCCTGCTCGACAGCCCGTTCGTGGCCGGGGCCGAGCAGACGCCGACGGCGTCCTGGGGCATGGTGACAGCCCTGCGTCGTCGGCTGCCCGCACCCGAGGAAACCGACCGCACCCGTCTGACACTGCATCATCACGGCACCCTCTTGCAGATCGAGTCGCGTCTGAATCTGCCGACCAGCGGCGGGATCGTCCTGAACCTCCGGGGCGAGGTGGTCGGTCTGCGAACCGCCCATGCGGCCGTCCTGGGCAGCGACGTTCCCGGCGGCTTCGTCATCCCCTTCGATCAGGGGATACAGCGGATCATCAGCGTGCTGCTCAAGGGCGAGGAGGTCGAGTACGGCTTCCTGGGAGTCGGGCTCCAGGCAGCGCCCTTCGGTCGAGGAGCGGGCGTCACCCGTGTCAGTGACGGCTCGCCGGCGGACCGGGCCGGGCTCCCCAGTGGGGCGGTCATCGTCGGCGTTGGCGGAGAGCCCGTCAACGACCTGGACGATCTGTTCCTGCTCATCGGCACGCGCCTGGCGGGCTCGGCGGTCGAGATCGAATACCGCGAACGGCCGGGGGCGGTTCCGCGCACGGTGCGCGTGACCCTGGCCAGGTACTGGGTGCCGATGCCCAGCATCGCGACGAATCACCCGGATCCGGTGGCCGGCCTGCGTGTGGACTGGTCGAGCCTGCTCAATCAGCGGAACGTACTCCTTCCGTGGAACCGGGGACCGATCCAGTCCGGCGTCCTGGTCAGCGAGGTCCGACCCGGAAGTGCCGCCGCCGCGACTCCCTTGCAGATCGACGATCTGATCACCCACGTCGGCCGGACGCCGGTGACCACCCCGGCCGAGTTCTACAAGGCCGCCGCAGCCGTGCGCGGCGACCTCGAACTGACCTACGTCAACTCCGAGGGACACGTCGAGCGGGTCAAGCTGGCACGTTGAGGACTTCCCGGCCAACCTCATTCCCGCAATGACTGGGTGGCGTCGCGCAAAACGGCCAGGAACTTCTCCCCTTCCTCGGTCAGTTCCGGTTCGCCCGACGGACGCGGGCGAGCGATCAGGCGAACCGCGTTCTCCGGCGTGATGCTCGGATGCAACCGACGCGTCGGCAGCTTGGCCCCGCCACGCATCAGGACCGAACGCGGCACCAGGCCGACACCCAGACCATCCTGCACGAACTGCAGAATGACGCCCCAGCCGCCCACCTCGCAGACGAGGCGTGGCAGGGCCGTGACGTGGGCTTTCTCCAGCAAACGCGACCACTCCTGCCGGATGCCCGCGTCGGTCTCCGGCAGTACCAGCGGCAGCATCCGCACCTGCTCGGCCGTCACGCCCTCCTCGGGCAACTCCTCGAACGGTCCCGCACAGCGCGCTCGCGGAGAACAGACGAGCAGAAGTGGATCGTTGAACAGTTCCTCGACGTACAGATCACGACGGGCGATGCGCTGGATCGCCGATGCGTCATGGCCGACCACGGCCAGGTCGAACTGACCGCCTGCGACACCGGAGATCCGGTCCCGGCCGCGCTGCGTCGAGAGGCGCAGCATCACGTCGGGATTCGACGAGTGGAATTTCTTGACCGCGTCGCGGACGAAGCCGGTTACCGCCTCCTGACCGCAGGCGAAGCTGACCACCGGCAGCCGCTCCGACGTGGCGAAGGCCGTGAACAGTTCCCAGCGCCGTAACTGGTCGATCGCCAGATCGTAGACGGCACTCCCCTCGGCGGTCGGATAGAACGTCTTGCCCTCCTTGCGCAGCCAGATCAGCCGGCCGGAGCGGGTTCCCTTGCCGGAGGTGTGCAACGGCTTGATTCGTTTCGAGACACTCGCCTCGTTGATGTCCAGAGCCTCGGCCGTGCGCGACACGGAACCGTCACAACGCACCAGTGTCACGAAGGTCCGCAGCAACTCGGGGGTCAGAATGATTTCGGGACGTGGCATGGGTGAATCTTCCTGTCGAGACGTGAGACTGGATTTCTTGCTTTCTCGTAGGATAGCTGAATGGACGCGAAAGACAAGTTTCGCCGTCGCAAAGGTCAGGGGTCGATCCAGGAAATCGCCGTCTTTTTTCGTGCCGCCGCTCGACGAGGTGGCATAACCTGGCAGATGATTCCCCTGTCCCGAGAAGAAGGAAACCCCATGCTGCGATATACTCTGGTGCTGCTGACGGTCGCGAGTCTGGCCTGTTGGACGTGGGCCGACGAGAGAAAAGAACGGGCGGTGGACACGTTCCAGGGCGTCATCAACGCCGTCGATGCGAAGGTCGGCACACTGTCGCTGAAGGTCGGCGAAAACCCAACACCGCGAGACTTCAGCTTCCTGCGTGACACGAAGGTGACGATCGATGGTCAGCCGGCGAAGATCGAGAATCTGAAGGTCGGCATGCGGATCAAGATCGCCTGTCCGCCAGGCGTGGCCGACGTGCAGAGCGTGGCCGTCGAGGGCAAGATCCTGAAGGGTCGCCTCCTCGCCGTGGACGCGGCGGCCGGTACGCTCAAGGTCGGCCAGGAAGGTCAGGTTGATGTCGTCACTCTGACGAAGGATTGCGGCGTCTTTGTCGATGGTCGGCAGGCGAACCTCGCCGACCTGCCCGCTCGCGGCGTCGTCCTGCTCAAGTACACGACGGCCGGTGACAAGGTCGTGTCGGTGGAAGTTCGCCGGGGCGACGGCGACGGCGAGAAGCGGCCGCCCCAGCAAGGTGGCCGGCGCGTCAACACGCGGGGTGTCGTCAAGAGCCTGAACCCGGCCACGAGTGAACTGGTCCTGACCATCCAGGGCGAGGGCCGGGCCTTCGATCGCGAATTCACCCTCAGCAAGGACGTCGCCGTCTATGATGGTCGGACGCCAATCAAACTCGCCGACATCAAGGTCGGCACGGAGATCACCGCCCGCTACACTCAGGAGGGCAAGGTCATCGAGCGGATCAAACTCGTCGTTCGCGACAAGTGATCCGTGTTAGCCCGCCGCGCAAGCAAGGGTCTTTCTTTCCCTTGCCTGCGCGGCGGTGTCGTGTCAGCTGATGATCGACTTCCGCCGTGAGACGTAATCCCACACGACGTACCGATCCAGTTCCCGGCCGGCGCAGAAGAAGACCCGGCCCTTCGTACTCTCCGCCATCCGATACGCGAACTGCACGTCCTCGCGCGTCTGGTTCCACGTTTGCAGCAGGAAGATGTTGAGCGTGATGTCCTCGCGAGCGCAGAGCATCGCCTCGCGCAGGGTCGCGTTCTCCGTGCGTGGATCGGGCGGATAAAGCAAATACAGATGCTGGCCCTCGAAGTGGGCGGTCGGCAGGCCGTCGGTGATGAGGATCACCTGTCGGTTCTTCGTGTCCTGGTTGACGAGAAACTTCCGTGCCAGGTTCAGGCCGTGCTGGATATTCGTAAAGTGTGGCGGGATCATCGCCTCGCTGCGGTCGGGGTCGCTCATGTCCACGCGCAGGCGGACGACCGGGTCGAACATCGTCACCGGCTTCGGCATCAGTCGCGGCACCTCGGTGATGTGCCGTGGTTTGGCGAAGGTGAACATCTCGACGATCTGGAGGTAGTCGCCGGGGAACTCCGTGCGGATGAGGCCATCCAGGGCCAGGCCCAGACGCTTGACGTTGACGTACATGCTGTCGTAGCGCATCGATCCGGACATGTCGAGCAGGACGACCGTCGCGCACTTGGGATTGTTGCGCGTCTTGTGAATGGCGATGTCTTCGCCCTTGAGTCGCACCGGCGTGCCCGGTCCCTGGCGAACCAGCGCGTTGATGAACGAGCCGGCGATGTCCATGTGCGTGATCGAGTCGCCGAACTCGTACGGCTTCGTCGCCTGCATCTCGACGGCTCCCTCGCCGACGATCGCTCCCTGATGTCGGCCGGAGCGCGATGCCTGGATCTGCTCGAAGATCCGGGCCAGCAGCTTCGACTGGAACAGGCGGTACGCCTTTGGCGTGAGCTGGAAGTTGCCGTTGGCCCCCTGTTCGAGGCCCTGCTTCTCGGCCTGCTCACGCAAGTAGTCCTGGATCTGCTGCTGCAGCGCTGACAGTTGCTCCATGTCGCCCGGTTCGGCGAACTCGGCCAGTTCCTCCATGTCGATGATGCCGATCTGCCCCGTCTGCTTCGCCTCCTCCAGTTGCTTCAGCAGCCGGTCGATCGCCTCCAGTTCCTTCTTGATCTCGATCGCCTCGGGAATGGACATACCCCTGTCACCAGTGAACTCGTACTTACCGGCGAGTTCATCGACCTGGTATTTGTCGCCGAGTCGTTCGATGAGGTTCAGCAGCGACCGGGCGAACGGACCCTTCTCGTCGTCGGAGCGATACCAGAGTCGTTCGAGGTCGGCCAGTTGTTCTTCCTGGACCGCCTCGTCGAACCGCTTGCGGAGTTTCTCCGGCGGCTTGACCTGCTCGGCCGGCGTGTGAAACGCCTGGTGGGCGTCGCGCTGGACGGTGTCCGTCTCGTAGGTTTCGAGGATTTTTCGTTTCCGCTCGCGGAGCAGTTCCAGCAACGCCTCGATTGGCAGCATGAAGCCGCGGATCTGGCTCGGGTCGATGCGGACGGCGTTGGCGAGTTCCTCCTCGGTCAACTCGCGAAACGAGCCGAAGTGGAGCAGGTGCTCGAACGCCGGCGAGACCAGATCCGGCGGCTCGGCCGTCGGGCTGGGGAACTCGACCGGGTCGTACTTCTGGTAGGTGTGGATGATTCCACCCAGGTCATCGCGGCGCGTGGTCATGGCCACTCCATTGAACCGGCCTCTTCATTTAGCCGCCGGCTTGCCGGCGGTCTTCGTCGCCAATACCCGCCGGCAAGCCGCTTCATTTAGCCCCCGGTTTACCGGGGGTCTTCGTCGCCAATACCCGCCGGCAAGCCGGCGGCTAAATGAAGAGCTAAATGAATCACCGAATCTCGTACGTGATCCGCCCGTGCTTCTGCGAGCGCGAGATGCGATCGCTCGAATACAGCCCCGCGAGGACGAACTCAACGCAACTCGCCCGCATCGCCTCGTTCGTCGCCGCGTTGACCTCGAACGCCTTCTCCCACGCCTTCGGCACACGCTTCAGGCGCTCGGCGTAGTGCGATGACGGCAGCATGTCACCGACTTCGATCTTGACGCCCTTGCCGAACACCTGGGCGATCTCCTCCAGGCCGCCCTTCTCGATGTATTCCGCGAACACCGTCCGGATCGCGTCGGCGATCAGGGCCTCCAGCACCTGCTTCTCGGTCATCTGCTGGCTGCCCATCATGTCGAGTTCGAGCTTGCCCAGCGATGACGCGTAGAGATGTCCCAGATCGCTGATCCGGGGCACGGCCGGCTTCTCGCCCAGACGCACGCCGCGATGACGAGCGCTGGCCACCATCGTCCGGTAGTTGGCGATCGAGAACCGGGCACTGACGCCGGACTGGTGATCGACGTACTTCGACTTGCGGGCGGCCATGCTGATCTGCTCGATGATCTCCTTCATGAAGTGCGGCACGACGACGGGGAACTCGCCGCCGAGGTCGATGGCCGCCTCCCGCTCCATGATCTCGATGCCGAGGTCGCGCTGGAGCGGGTAGTGCGTCTGGATCAGGCTGCCGATGCGGTCCTTCAGCTGCGGAATGACCTTGCCCGAGCGGTTGAACGTCGCCGGATTGGCGCTGAACAGGATCAGCACGTCGAGATCGAACTGAACCGGGTAGCCGCGGATCTGAACGTCGCGTTCTTCGAGGATGTTGAACAGGCCGACCTGCACGAGTTCGTCCAGCTCGGGGATCTCGTTCATGGCGAAGATGCCGCGGTGCATGCGTGGGATGAGGCCGAAGTGCAGGGCCTCCTCGGTCGCCATGCTGGTGCCGGCGGCGAGCTTGGCCGGGTCGATCTCGCCAATGACGTCGGCGAACTTCGTCCCCGGAGCGAGCCGCTCGGCATAGCGCTCTTCGCGCGGCCACCAGCCGATGCGGACCTCCTCCGCCGGCAACTCGGCGAGGACACGCTTGCCAGCGGCGGTGATCGGGTGGTACGGATCTTCATGCACCGGAATGCCGGGATGGTCGAGGTAGGGGATGACCGGGTCGAGGAAGTTGACGAGCAGTCGCATCAGGCGCGACTTGGCCTGGCCCTTCTCGCCGAGGAAGAGCAGATCGTGACCGGAGATCAGGGCGAGGTTGATCTCCGGGATGACCGTGTGTTCGTAACCGACGATGCCGGGAAAGAGTTCCACGCCGTCGCGGAGCATGCGCAGGAAATTGTCGCGAATCTCGGCCTTGACGGTCTTCGGTTTCCAGCCGCTGTCGCGCAGCTGGCGGAGTGTGCTGGGTCGCGCCGGGGAGGACATCCTGAGTGTGTCTCCGATGAATCGAGGTCAGGGAACACCTCCATTGTAGGGGGACGAGCCCGACAGACGCTCTCATCGCGAAAAATCGCACCAGGCCAAAGAATCCGGACAGAAAGCAAACTCCCCTCAAGTTCGCCTCGCTCGGTAGCCGATACGACCATCGCGTGGTCCTGATCCCGGTTTACCGATAGGGAGGCACGAGCCATGAAGCTCCGCCAGCCGTGGATGATCAACCTCGCGGCCTTCCTGGGGGCCGGGGTCTTGCGGGCCTGGATGGGCACCATCATTTGCCGCGTCGAGAACCTCGGCCAGGCCACCGATCCCTGGGATCCGACCACCTCGGAACGCTTCATCTACGCCTTCTGGCACGAGAACCTCCTGTCCCTGGGCAAGTTCAGTTCGGCGGCTCCGGCCAGCCTCCTGACCAGTCGCAGCGCGGACGGCGAACTCATCTCGAAGCTCGCCAATCATTGCGGCGTCAAGACGATCCGCGGTTCCTCCTCCAACGGCGGGATGGATGCCCTGGAGGAACTGATCGCCCTGGGAAAGACCTCGCACATCACCATCGCCCCGGATGGCCCTCGAGGGCCGCGTCGCGTCGTCAAACGCGGCCTGGCCTACCTCGCCTCCTGGTCGCAGATGCGCATCGTGCCGCTGGGCATCGCCTTCGGTCGGGCCTGGCGAGCGAAGAGCTGGGATCAAACCGTCCTGCCCCGCCCCTTCACGCATCTGCGCGTCGTCGGCGCTCCGGTCATCCATGTGCCACGGGATCTCGGCAAGGTGGCCATGGAACAGTATCGCCTCAAGATCGAGCAGAGCCTGAACACGGCGACCGACCTGGCCGAGGACTGGGTGCAGGGACGCATCCGGTCGCCCCGCTGGCCCGACGCGACGACCAGTGAAGCCGCCGCCTGAGCGAGGCCCGTCACGCAGCTTCGGATCGGAGGAAGATCATGGCCAGGAAACGTTCGCGTCTGCTCGATTACGCCGCCTACGTCGCCGTGCGCTCGGTCAGTTTCCTCATGCTGATGCTGCCCGTGTCGTGGTCGCTGGCCATCGGCCGAGCGATGGCCCGGCTCGCGTTCTACATCGACCGTCGGCATCGCAATGTCGCCATCGACAATCTCCGCCGGTCCTTTCCCGGCCAGTACAGCGAGCAAGAACTCCGCGACCTCGCCCTCGGCGTCTATCGCCACTTCGCGAAGATGCTTCTGGAAATGCTGCTGATCCCGAGCAAGCTCCCGCCGGGATACTGGAAAGCTCACCTGCCGCCGGAGGATATCGAGCCGCTGGTCGCCGCCGAGGCCAGCGGTCGGCCGTTGATCATCCTCACCGCCCACTATGGCAACTGGGAACTGGCCGCCTTCATGCTGACCGACTTCGGCGTGAAGGCGCACCTGGTCGCCCGACCGCTCGACAATCCCTACCTCGACGAGCTGGTTCGGAACTTTCGTGAATCGCGTGGTCACACGGTCCTCACCAAGCAAGGCAGCGCGAGCGATCTGCTCACGATCCTCCAGAATGGTGGCAAGATCTGCACCCTGGCGGACCAGGACGCCGGCGAGCAGGGGCTGTTCGTCGATTTCTTCGGCCGACCGGCCTCGACCCATCGGGCGGTCGCCAACCTGGCTCTGCGAACCGGGGCGTTGATCGTGGTCGTCGGCTTGCAGAACCTGGGCGGCGTGCTGGACTACGCCGTGCGTGTCACCGACGTGATCGACCCGCGCGAGTACCACGGCCCGGTCCCGAAGTCGCTGCTGGCCATCACGCAGCGTCTCACTAAGGGGGTTGAAACCCTGGTGCGGTTCGATCCGCGGCAGTACCTCTGGCTGCATCGCCGGTGGAAGACGCTGCCACTGAGCGAGCGGCCGGCCCAGGCGGCGTGAGGCACGAATCCAGTGGCCCGGTTACTGATCCACGATCGGCGGCCGGGCGATCTCGCTGCTGTGGCCGGCGTCGGCATCGTCATCGTCATCGTCGGCGCGAGTCAAGTTCTGGGCCGCCTCCTGGATCAGATCCTCCGCCACATCGAAACTGAGGTAGCCGATGACGGCGACCTCCAGGAGCTTCCAGGACAGGATGTACGACATTACCAGTCGGCCCTGCACGTACGGCACTCCCAGGTAGGTCAGGCCGATCAAAAAGGCCAGGCCGATCAAAAAAACTATGTACCACAGAAAGGTCAGCGGCAAAAGGCGAACGAGGTAGATCATCAGGCTCGAGCAGAGGCACGAGAGCAGGCCCCACCAACTCGACCGCGTCCCGGCTGACGAACGCAGACCGCAGGCTGCCAGGGCGTACAGGATCGGCCAGGCCGCCAACCAGACGACGACCACGGCCGCCACCGACCACGGCCCCGATCGGCACGCCACCACGCCGGCCGGGATCAGTGCGAATGTCACCAGCGGAAAGACGATGTCGAGGGTTCCCCACAGTTTGCCGCGAACCAGCGATTCCGGCGTCAGCAGCGTCAGTCGGAGCAGATCCCACGTCTGGTTCTCGCGCTCGCCGCCGATCGTCACGGCCGTGCGAACCTGCACGATCAACCCGAAGGCGAGGACCGTCAGCACGCTCCCGAGGTAGAAGCGATTCTCCGATGCCGGCCCGGTGACAGTCCAGGCTCCGGCGATGCTGGCGACGACGACGGCCGTTCGTGTCAGCCAGGCTGGCCACCACCACGGCATGCCCCAGCCACAGTTCCGCTCCTTCCAGCGCATCGGCGAGCCGACCATCTCCGGATGAGTCCGCGATCGGTCGCTGCGTCGGGAGCCGGCTCCGAGTTGGGCCGCCCACGCGGGACGCAATCGCCAGGCCGCCAGGAGCAAGCTCACCACTCCGATCGCGGCCCAGATTCCAACCAGCGCGAACACCCTGACCGGGGTGACCGGCTCCCAGATCCCCCATAGCAGCCAGAGCGGCGACAGGCCCGGCACCAGGCCGCTCTCGCCCAGAAGGACCAGTCCGGCGAGGACGGCGTACGTCGTCAGGATGCCGCTCGTGGTCGTCCGTCGCCAGGTGCCGACAAGCAGCCCCAGCGAGCCGATGCCGAACAGGAGAGCGACCTCGGCGAGAAGCAGAGCCAGCATGGGGCCGGGCTGGGCACCGAACAGCGGCAGGCTCAGGGCGACCCACGGCCAGGTGACCAGGAGCAGCTCACCGATACGGATCGCCTGCGCCAGCAGTTTGCCGACGACGATATGCCGGCCGTCCAGGCTTGTCGTCAGGAGAAGGGTCAGGCTGCCGGTCGTCTTCTCGGTCGTCAAGCTGGCGACGGCCAGGGCTGGCAAGACGACCAGGAGCAGACCGAGGTGCAGAAGCACGGCATGCTCGAAGAGGAGGACGCCCCACAGTCCGAAGAATCCGGGCGAGAGCGGCTCATAGGCCCAGCGGAAGAACGCCTCCTGCGGCAGCTCCAGTTTGCCAGCGACGCCGGCGAGCAGCAGGGCGATGGCGGCGCACCACAGGGCCAGGCCCCATCGGGCGAGGTAACGCCAGAGTTTCTGCTGGCCCTGGACGAGTTCGAGCTGGACGAGGGCGTCAATCACGGGGTCTTCCACTTCTTGATCAGGGACCGAAACGCCTCCTCGCTCCGGATCGCGTCGAACTCCGAGACCCGGTACAGACCCTGGAGGACGGCCGGTGCCCCGACGCCGGCGTGTTCCAGGGTGGCCGCCAGTGCGGAAACGGCCGCGCTGACGTAACCCGATCGCTGCGTCGGCTCGATCCGGTTGTCTGCGGCACAACGCGCGTAGATCCGGGCCGCTCCGAGTTGGCGGTAGGGGTTCGTCGGGAACCGATCCGTCAGTCGTTTCGCGCAGGCCGCGGCCTGGACGTGGTCGCCGCGCCGGGCCAGGGTCAGGCCGTGCAACTCCAGCACCGGGCCGACCAGGTTCGGCTCCCGTGCCAGGGCGGCGTCGAGGTTCTGCAACGACTCGGCCGCGGCGGCGTAGATCCGCAGTTCCTCCGCGATGCCTGCCCTCGTCAAGACCAGGGTCGGTTCGAGTGGTCCTGTCTTCTCCCAGGCCCGGAGGTGGCCATCGGCCCGCTCCTTCCACCGGGCCGCCGCGTCGAACTGTCCAGCGGACACCTCGACCTCGGCCAGCTTGGCACAGGCGATCAGCACGCTATTGCGAACGAGAACGACGGCCCGCCCCTCGGTTGCCAGGGCTTCGAGAATCTCCAGTGACGCGCGATACGCAGTGCGGGCGGAGTCGGGATGCTCCTGACGCTGCTGACTGTCGCCGAGCAGGCTCAGCGCCACGGCGTAATTTCGCCGGGTTTCTCCCGAGACATCACGCTCGGCCAGGGCCTTCCGCAGAGCGACCGCTTCCCGGTAGGCAGCGTCGGCATCGGCGAAGGCGTACCGTCGCAGCTGCAACCCGCCGATCCGCTCCCGGGTGCTGGCCAGCTGATGCTTTCGGTGTGGGTCGGTCGGGTCGGCCTTCACCAGCGCCCGGGCCTCGGTCAGCGATCGCTGAAAGGCGTCGGCCGCCGCATCCAGATCATTCGCGGCAATCCACGCCTCGCCCAGCTGGCCGAAGGTGAAGCGACGATCGGCTGACACCTGCTCCGCATCTTCGGGGCCTGCCTCGGCATAGCGATCCAGCGCGTCCAGCGAGGACGTGAACCGCTGCCGGGCGGCCACGGCATCGCCACGCAGCAGAGCGACCCGGCCCAGCTTGTTCTCACAGAGCGATCGCTCGCGGTGGTCTCGCGCCTTCGGCGGACGCAGTGTGAACGACACCGAGAGGGCCTCCAGGGCTTGCGAATAATGGTCATCCGCTCCGGTCGGGTTCTGGGACAGGTCGTCCAGATCGCCGAGCCGGCTGTGGGCAACGTACCGGCAGCGCCAGTACGACTCTCGCTCCGGATGGGCTGCGGTCAAGGTCCGGGTTAGATCCAGCGCGCGGGTGAACTCGTCCCGAGCTGCGGCGATGCGCAGATCGCGCTGGTGCAGGCTTCCTTCGCCAAGATGGACGAGGCAGCGGAAGTAATCGTGCCCCGGTCCCGGCTCCATTTCCTCGATCAGGTGTCGGCCGCCAGCCAGCAGATCACGGCGGATGGCCAGCGTCTCCGGTTGCTGATCGAACCGCTGGGGGATCTCGACCACGGTCAGGAAGAGCGCCTCGGCGAAGTGATTCCGTTCGATCTCGGCACTTTGCCGGGCCCGGGCGATGTGCCAGGCGGCGAGCGGCCCGCCGATCGCCAGGATGAGGAGCAGGAGCAGGGCCGTCGCTGTCAACAGGGTGACACGCGGATGACGCCGACAGCGCAGCCAGAACCGTTCCAGTGTTCCGGCCGGGCGGGCCGCGATCGGTTCGCCGGCCAGCCAGTGGCGCAGGTCGGCAGCCATTGCCGCGGCACTGGCGTAGCGTCGGCCGGGAGCCTTGGCCAGCGCCCGGGCGCAGATCGTTTCCAGATCGCGCGGCACCTCCGGCCGAAGGCGACGCACGGGAATCGGCTCCTCGGTCAGTACCTGGAGCAGCGTCTCGGTCAGCCCCACACCCAGAAACGGCGGCCGCCCCGTGAGCAGTTCATAGAGGAGCGCCCCCAGGCCGTGGACATCGGTCGCCATGCTGATGGGGCCGACCTTCGCCTCGACCTGTTCCGGAGCGAGATAGCTGGGGGTGCCGAGAATGGCTCCCGCGTGCGTCTGGCCGGCCTCATCGAGCCGCTTGACCAGGCCAAAGTCGGCCAGTTTCGGGACGCCGCCACTGGAGTCGATCAGGACGTTCGCCGGCTTCACATCGCGATGGATCAGCCCGGCCGCGTGGGCCGCTGCCAGGCCATCGGCCACGGCGGCAGCGAAGCCGGCCGCCTCGCGGACGTCGAGCTTCCCACGCGTCCGCACCAGTTCGGCCAGCGTCGGGCCGCTGACGAACTCCATGACGAAGTAGGGCAGATCGTCCGGTGGATCGGCCACGGCATGGACGCGCACGACGTTCTCGTGCCGCAGCTGGGCCGCTCCCCGGGCCTCGCGCAGAAACCGGGCTCGCCCCTCGGCATGGGCCAGTTCCGGCCGCAGCACCTTCAGCGCCACCCGCCGATCGAGCGCGGGGTCGTACGCCTGGTAGACGATGCCCATGCCGCCACGGCCCAGTTCCGCCTCGATCCGGTAAGGCCCGATGGTTGTCGGCCGGGCGGCCGGACCGGTCTGGGGCGGAATGCGAGGGCCATCCAGCAGATGTTGCAGGACCGCCTCACGGGGAGTCTCGCCGGCAAGAGTCGTCACCGGGCCGACCCTGTCAAGCTCCTGGTCGCCGCCCAGGCGGTCGAGTTGCCTCTGACATTCCGGACAGGTGTCCACATGAGTCCGGACCTGCTCCGCGGTGTTCTGTGGCAGGGAGTCGCCGAGCAGGGCCCGCAGCACCTCGACCGTGGGACAGACGCTCATGGCTCCTCCTCGTCTCACGAGGCCAGACGTTCTTCACCCGGATCGGTCGCGGGTTGATTGGTGCCGTTCACCGGACCATCTCCAGCCCGGCGAGCGTCCCGGTGCTGGAGCCGAACCGATCGACCTCGAGGCCGAGTCGCTGGAGCATCGACACGAACACGTTCGACACCGGAGGCGAATTCTTCGGATCGAAGGCGAGATGCTGGCCGTGCTTGAAGCCGCCACCAGCCAGCAGGATCGGCAGGTTCTTCGTCGTGTGGGTGCTGGCGTTGCCGAGATTGCTGCTGAAGTAGACCATCGTCCGATCCAGCAGCGTCGAGCCGGCCTCGTTCGTCTCCCGGAGTTTCTTCAGGAAGTCACGCAGGGTCTTCATCAACTCGACCTCGACCCGCTTCAGTTGCGCGATCTTGTTCGGATCCTTGCCGTGGTGCGAAAGATCGTGGTGGCCCAGCGACACGCCGGCGATCGGCGGCACGCCGCTCGTGCCGAGGAGCAGCAACGTGAACAGGCGGGACGAGTCCGTCTGAATGGCCAGGTGGATCAGGTCGAACAGGAGCCGGGCCTTGCCGACGAGATCGGTCGGATTGGCGACGTTTTGCGGCGGCTTCATGTCCACCTTCGGCTTCGGTTTCTTCGACCACGCCTCCGCCCTGGCCAGACGCTGCTCCAGTTCTCGAACGCTGGAGAAATACTCGTCGAGCTTGTCGCGATCGGCGGCACCCAGGGCCGGCTTCATCTGCTTCGCCTGGCCGGCGACCCTGTCAAGGACGCTCTGCCCATCGCGCAGACGGCGTGCCTGCGCTTCCACCTCCTCGGGCCGACCTTCGAGGAACAGTCGAGCGTAGACACTCGACGGGAAGCTGTCCGACGGCACCAGCGCACCGCTCCGCGTCCACGACAGACTGAACCCCTCGCACGACAGGGCCAGGCCCGGGAAGCGCGTCGCCAGGCCGACCCGCTCGGCCGCGAGCTGATCGATGGAGATGCTGTTGCGAAAGCCGGCACGCTGTTCCGGGTGCGGAGCCGCAGTCAAGAAACTGAAGATCGAATCGTGCGAGGCTCCGACGTCCGGATGTGCCAGGCCGGAGAGGATCGTGAAGTCGTCGCGGTAATCCTTGACGAGTTCGAGGTAGGGTGACAGGGCGTAGTCACGGCCGGCCTTTTCGGGGAAGAACGCCGGTGGGTGCAGGCCCAGCGGCGTGCAGATGAAGACCATCCGGCGAGGTGGTCCCTCGGCCCGTTCGTGGGCGGGAGCCAGGGTCTCCAGCCAGGGCAGGGCGAGTGACACCCCGGTGGCCCGCAGGAAGTGGCGTCGCGACGGTGTCATCGGTGAGTCTCGTTGGGTTGACTGTTGTTCTGGCTTCCCTGTCGGTTTCGTGGTTTCGTCGTTGCGGCGGTTTCTTGCTTGCGGCTCAGTCGCAGTGCGGGTAACCTGATCCCTGTGGTAATCATCAGCCACTCCGCGAGCCCTTCGGAGATGCCTGTTGTCCGAACCAGCGCAATCACCTGAGAGCTTCTCGGATCGCCAAACCGTCTGCCAGACGCCGGTGTGGGATCTGCCACCACCATTACGCGATCGCTTCCGGCTTGTCCAGACAATTGGCTGCGGTGGCATGGGTATCGTCCTCCAGGTCGAACACCTCCATCTGAAGCAATTCCGGGCGGTCAAGATCATCAAGTTCGCACGCCACGTCGGCGAACATTCCTCACTGATTGCTCGGTTCCGTCGAGAGATGCAGGCCATCGGAGCGCTGGAGCATACCCACGTCGTCCGGGCCTTCGATGCTGGCGAGCATGAGGGGCAATTCTACCTGGTCATGGAGTATGTCGATGGCCTCGATCTGGAGCAACTGGCCCGGACGCTCGGGCCATTGAGCCAGGCCGACGCCTGCGAACTGATGCGTCAGGCAGCGCTGGGCCTGGTCGAGATCCATGCTGGCGGATGGGTCCATCGCGATATCAAGCCATCGAACCTGCTGTTCTCGCGGCGGAAGGTGGTCAAGGTTGCCGACCTCGGCCTGGCCCGACTGCGAGAGTCCAGTGACCCCGTCGAGGTGACTCCCCAGGGCGGTTTCGTCGGCACGCCCGACTACATGGCCCCCGAACAGTGGACCGCCCCTCAGTCGGCCGATGGCCGGGCCGACCTCTACAGCCTCGGCTGCTGTCTGTATCGCCTGGTGACGGGTGAGGTTCTCTTCCCGGCTCCACAATTCACCAGCTACCCGGAGAAGCTCCTGGCCCATCAGCGCCAGCCGGCCCCGTCTCTGCCCGGCCCGCTCGGTGATATCCTCCAGCGCCTCCTGGCCAAGGATCCCGCCACGCGCTTTCCCGACGCGGCGAGCGTGGTCGCCGCTCTGGAACCGCTGGCGGTCGGCAGCAATCTCGAAGCCCTGTGGCGGCGTCTGCACTCGCCCGACGGTCAAGCCGACTCGTCGGCGACGACGGGAACTTTCACTGCTGTGCTGACTTCACCGGGTAGGCCTGTTTCCCCCGCCCCGGTTCGCCGATGGCTCCGGTGGTCGATGATCCTCGTCAGTATGCTGGCCGTGATCGCCGCGGTCTTCGCTGCCTTTCAACCGGGATGGTTTGCCGACCCGGAACCCGTGGAGACGCCGGAGGGCTCTCCCCTTCCGGTGCGGTTCGGGACACCGACGCCCGTGCCGGACCCCGGAGAGCCGTCCCTGCTCGACTCCCTGCCCGTGGGAGTATCGCACAACCTTGTTGATCAACCGCCGCGTGAGCTTTGCTGGCCACGGAACGACCCAAACGCAGTCTTCACTCACCAGCGTGAACACCGGCAGATAACCGCCCGCTGCAACGGGATGGCCTTACTCGAACTCGGCCGGACCAGGTCTCCGAACTTCACTCTGCGCGTCACCCTCAGTCAAAGTCGCTGGGAAGGAGGAATTGGCCTGTTCCTGGGCTACAACCTCGGCCCCAAAGTGGGAGCCGTTTGCCAGGTAACCTTCCTGGAACTGCGTACGCTACAACTGGCAGGCGCGAGTCGCAGAATCACTCCCACCCGGGGAGTGATCGACCTGACGAGGACAGGCGAGGGGGAAATGAGTGGGCCAACTCATTGCGTCGCCGGGATCTCTATCCCGCCCAAGGAGGGGACGATCAAATTCAAGATTGTCGTGGAACGCGGACTGCTCAAGAGCGTCTCGATCAACGATCTCGAACGTCCTGAGTACGTCAAGAAAACAGTGTTCAAGAATTACCTGGACCTACCCCAGACTGGAAGCTTCGGCCTGTACATTCGATCAAGCGAAGGCCAATTCCGCGATGCCGAGTTCGAGCGTAACGAAGGAGTTCCCTGACGGTTCACCCGATGCACAACTCCCACCCACGAGGAGAGTTTCATGCCTGACGAGAGCGTTCACATTCTGTCCCCGGTGATCGCAACGCACCATGCAGTCCGTGCCGGGGTCAAACTGTACGTTGCCGGCGAGGCCGGAGACGGTGTCCAGAACATCTGGCTCAAGGTTATCCGCAACACGGAAGTGCCCCCGGCCGCACCCACAGTCGCCCAGCTCCAGGCGGACGGCTGGGTCTCGACGCCACGCCAGGCCAACGGCCAATTCAGCACCATGACCGTGGCCGGAACGGTTACCTTCCCACTGGTTGGGGATGCCGACAATCAGGTCGTCGCCATCCCGCAGTTGCTGGATGGGTCGCTGGGCGTTCTGGTCGATAACGTCCCGTTCACCGGCCGCCCCCAAACGGAGCATCTGGCCGTGGACGCCCGCTCCTGCATGTGGTTCGCGTTCGCGCCCTTTGGTCAGACGGGGCCCTGCCCGAAGGACTCCGACAAGGAACCGGATGTCGGTAACTACCGGCCGCCGATGGTCATCGTACCGATAAATGCGGCGTCGGTAGGCCTTACCGCCACCGGCACCTGGCGACACTACCCACCCGATCCGACGACGGGCGTGGATATCGCGGCGTCAGGCCCTGACGGCCGACTGAACGAGGCCGCCGTCCCTCTGCAGGAACCCGGCTACAAGAAGGCGGCATACGGCTCCGACCAGATGGCCGATGGTACGTTTCACTTCAATGCCCTGCTTGGCCTGCTGGTCGATGCCAACCGCACCCCGCCTTTCACGCCGTTTCTCGTCGGCGCGGGTCCGACCAGTAAACCGGTTCTGGATCTCGCCGAACTCTACCTGGCCTGTCACGACGACCGGCGCTGGCACAACAACAGCTGGGCCGTCAACGTCACTCTGACCTGGGAGACGATTCAGGTCGGGTTCCTCCGTTTGCATCAGCGTTCGCAACTCCTGCGAAAGAAATCCGCGTCTCGGCCGTAAACTGCGGCCGGTAGGATCCGGGCGGTCCCAAGGGAATTTCGTTGAGTTCGCCCCTGCTCTCGCTTACGATACCCCTGTCACGTTCATCGAGGTAGGATCGGGGTTCTCTCGTTCTTCTACCCATGTTGGGATGGATACCCCGGTCCTTTCTCGTGCCCATTCCGTGGAAAGGACTGCCGAGATGCCCCGCTTTCGTCCGCGCTGGCTATCCCTTTTCCTCGTCGGAGCGATCCTGTGGCTGGCCTCCCAGCCCTCATCGGGCGCTCCCTCCCCTGTCCAGGAACTGCGTGTGCAGACCGTGGGGGACAAGAACTACTTCCATGTCCGGCTCAATCTGCCGCCGAACCTCGTCGAGGACACCGACCGCTTCCGCAACTGGTGGGAAGGTCCGTCACCGTCGCTGGCCCCGCGTCTGGTCGATTCCGAGGGTAAACTCCAGGTCGTCTGCCGGCGGTTCGACCCGAACGCCAACCGCGGCCGACCGTCCGACGATCGCCGCTTCCGCGACAAGGACGAGCCGCTCAAGGACTCGTCGCTCAAGGACGGGTTCGGGCCAAAGGATCGGCCCGGGCCGCGTGGGCCGGAGCCGATTCGTGGGCTGGAGTTCATCGGTCGCTGCAACCCCGGTATCGGGGAGGTGACGGCCAAGCTGATCTACCCGGTGCCCGGCCGACCGCTGCCGATCATCGGCACGCTGACGCGCCAGCCACCGCCGCCGGTCTGGCGCGAAATGGAGGTCGTCCTCGACTTCAAGAATGCCAGGGTCGTCGCCCTGCCACGGGAGGCGAAGGAACGCAAGGAACAGGAGCCCTGGTTGCGCGAGGACCCACGCGACCTCCGCAAGGACGAGGCCCCGCGACGACGGTTCGGCCCGCACCAACCGCCGGTCGGCGACGACCTGGAAGGCCTGTGGGCTCGCGCTCAGGTAGACCAGTTCCGCGACCTGGCCCGCGAGGTGCGCGATTTCGGGTTCTACCGCTTCGCCGCCGAGACGACCGCCCGCAAGTATCGTGTCCAGATGGAAGACCCGCGCTTCGAGCTTGACTGGAACCGCGACCGGCAAATGTTCGGCCCGGTCGGTCCGGTTGACCGCCAGCTGTACAACCTGACGACCGGGGCGTCGGCCATCACCGAGTCGCTGCAGATGCGCCGGATGAACCGGGTGGCACCTCGCGGCGACGGGGAGCGCGTCGTTCCCATCGCCGAGATCCAGGGGATCGACATTGCCGAGCATCCGTGGAAGAAGATGCTCGAAGGGAAGAAGCCGGCCGACGAACCGATGGCGAAGATGATCCCGCACGACAACTACTATCTCACCTTCCGAAACCCGGCGAAGATGCTGGCGTTCGCCACGCTGCTGGACCAGTGGGGCGGCAACATCAACCGGGCGTTCGAGTTCACCAGCCGAGACTACCGTCTCTGGGACCGCTACGAGCAGCAACTCGGCCTGAAGACGAGCGCGATCGCGAAGAACCTCGGCTCGCTCGGCATCAAGGGCGTCGGCGTCACCGGCAGCGACGCGTACCTGCAAGACGGCACCGACATCACCCTCCTGCTTCAGGCGACGGATCCCGGGAGCCTCGTCGCGGCCCTCGATCAGATGCTGGCTGAGGCCCGCAAGAAGTTCGGAGCCCGGCTCAAGGAGAGCAAGTCTTCATACCAGGGCACGACGATCGAGAGCCGCGTCACGCCCTACCGCGAGGTGAGCCTGCACCGGGCCATCCTCGGCGACGTGGTCTTGCTCTCGAACTCGAAGGTCGGCCTGCAACGGGTGCTCGACACGGCCCAGGGCCGCGGCAAGCGTCTGTCCGACTCGCTCGACTTTCAGTACATGCGCGTCGTCTTCCGGGCGGACGACCCGACCGAGGACGGCTTCCTCTACCTGCCCGATGCCTTTATCCGCAAGTTCGTCGGGCCGGAGAGCCGCATCAAGCAGAAACGCCGCCTGGAGGCGCTCGTCAGCCTCAACGCGCTGACCTGCGGCGCGATGCTGACGGCATGGGAGACGGGCAAGACGCCGACCTCGACGCCGAACTTGCTCGAAGTGGCCGGCATCCGCGGCGAGGAGGTTCCCGTTCCGGATGGCAAGCCGGCGACCTGGGACAGCGAGCAACTCGTCGCCGCCTCGGAGGTGTACGGCACGATCCACTTCGCGACGCCGCTGGTCGAGATCGACGCGACCAAGGCGACGCAGATCGAGGCGGAGGAGTACCGGCGCTTCCGGATGGACTATCTCGGTCTCTGGCGGCAGTTCTTCGACCCGATCGGCATGCGCCTGGCCATGAAGGACGGCCAGGTCAAGCTCGAGACGTACATCCTACCGCTGATCCAGAATAGTGCCTACAACCAGCTCCGTCGCGTGACCGGTAGCGGCTCGTTCAAGTTCGATCCGTCGTCCATCTCAGCGAAGACGCTGGTGCAGTACATGCTGCACCTGGGTACGGACGTGAACGAGCGGATGCGCTGGGTCGCTCCGTTCGGTCCGGGCCGCGTTCCGGGCCCGGACGTGCAACTGGCCGCCATGATGGCCTGGGCCATCGAGCCGCTCGGCGAGTGGATCCTCTTGCGGATCGACGAGAGCCCCAACTATGAGAAGCTGGTCCGCATGGCCGAGCAGGCCGCCCGCGGCCACCAGTCCGACATCGAGGACGTGGCCCGGATGGTCTGGACGCTACCGCTCGCCGTCGGCGTCGATGTCAAGAACCCGATGACCGTGGCGGCTGCCCTGATGGCGCTGCGCACCTCGGCGATGCTGGTGCTGCCGGGCGGCATCACCTGGGGGCCGCTGGATCAGGAGTACAAGGGCGTGCCGATCGTCCGGGTCGGAGCGACCCGCGCCGGACGCAGGATGATGGGGATTGGCCCTGGTCAACCGGGTCCGTTCCGCCGCGAGCCCTTCCTGCCGGCTTTGTATTACGCCATGATCGATGGCGGCCTGTACGTGTCGCTCAACGAGGAGATGATGCGCTCGCTGATCGACCAGACCGTCGCCCGCAAGGAGGGCAAGGGCGAACTGGTTGAGGCAGCGTCGTCGCTGTACGTCTCGCCGGGAGCGGCCGAGCAGACGAAGGGCCTGATCAAGCGGCTGGTCGAGATCCAGACGAACCAGGCGGCCCGGACGGCGTTGCCGATCTGGTACGCCCTGTATCGCGCCAACATCGTCCCGCCGGACGCGAAGCCGGAGGCGGCGGCCGATGCCGCGTACCGCTACCTCGGCTACGTCCCGGTCAGCCCGGACGGCACGGCCTTCCGGTATGATCGTGGGATGGACGAGGTGCGCAGCGAACGGCATGGCTCGCTCCGTAAGCCGATCCTGGAACGGACCACGGCCGACAACGCGTCGTTCAACCAGCTGCTCGAGTCGCTGAAGTCGATTCGGGCCGACCTGCGGTTCCGCGAGGACGGCATCCACACGGTCCTGACGATGGATCGAGCGAAGGTCGGGAAGTAGTCCCGACGGGAGCAGGGACCTGGTTCCTGCTCCCGTGTCTTCCTGGACGGAGGCTCGGGGCACGCGACCGAGCGACTTTCCTTCGACACCGGGATGGATGAGCCGCTGCCGGGTGGGAAGGGGGGAAGGGGTTCACGAGCGGAAATTGCTTGACACTTCCCACCTGCTCTGCCTACACTTCAATATACCGAAAACCACAGCCTTCCCTTGTTCCTGTCTATCCCACCCTCGGTGCGCGCTGGTCTGGTCCACCGCAATGAACGAGACTCGTGGGTTGTAGTGATGCCGACCAACGCCCGTTCTCCAGGGCGAACCCTTCCAGGTAGGAGCCATGACGGCTGAGCGTACCAATCAGCGAATGGTCGTCGTCGATGCGCTCTCGCTCATCTTCCAGGTCTTTCACGCCGTCGGAGCGATGAGCAGCCCGCGTGGTCTGCCCACCAACGCCCTGTTCGGCTTCACCCGCGACATGCTCTTTCTCCGCCAGTCGAAGCCCGATTACCTCGTCTGCGCCTTCGACCGCGAGGAACCGACCTTCCGCAGCGAAATCTTCGCCGATTACAAGGCTCATCGGCCGCCGCCGCCAACCGATCTGTCGCTCCAGGTGCCGCTCATCATCGGCATGCTCGAACCGCTCGGCATCCCCGTGCTGAGCGCCGCCGGCTACGAGGCCGACGACATCATGGCGACCCTCGCCCGGGCCAGCGATGCCGAGGGCATCAACACTCGCCTTTGCACGTCGGACAAGGACTGTCGGCAACTCATCAGCGATCGCGTCAAGCTCTACAGTCTGCGCAAGAAGGCCGACTTCGGTCGTCAGGAACTCCTCGCCGACTGGGGCGTCCATCCCGAACAGGTCGTCGATCTGCAAGCCCTCGTCGGCGACACGGTCGATAACGTCCCCGGCGTCAAGGGCGTCGGCATCAAGACGGCGGCGAAGCTCTTGCAGGAGTTCGGCACCCTCGACAACCTGCTCGCCTCGCTCGACAAGGTCAAGGGCAAGCTCCGCGAGAGCCTCGCCGCTGCGGGAGAGACGGTCGCCCTGTCGCGCCGCCTCGTCCGCCTGGCCGACGACGTGCCGATGAGCCTGGACTGGGACGCCTGGAAGCTCCGGCCGCTGGATGCGCCGAAACTGCTGGCCCTGTGCCAGGACTACGGCTTCCGCTCGCTGGCCGACCAGGTCCGCAAGCTGACCGGCTACGCCGGCCCGGTGGCCGTCGGCACGCAGAAGGAACTCTTCGCGTCGGAGCCCGTCGAGCCGGTCGAGGAGCTTTTCCCATTCGGGGCGAATGAATCGCCTTCCGCCAGCGTCTCCGAAGAAGAAGGCGGCACGACGCCAGCACCGGGAACCCCCTGGCAGGGTGACTACGAGCTGATCGACACGCCGGCTCGCTTCGCGGAATTTCTCCAGACCCTGAAGCAGCAGTCGCGGTTCGCCTTCGATCTGGAGACGACCGACGTTCGGCCGCTCCTGGCCAAGATCGTCGGCATCGCCTTCGCCTGGGAGCCGGGCCGGGCCTACTACCTCGCACTGCGCGGCCCCGCCGACACTCCGACGCTGGACCCGACGGCGACCCTGGAGGCACTCCGGCCGATCTTCGCGGATGCCCGGTGGGCCAAGGTCAACCAGAACATCAAGTTCGATGCCCTGGTCCTGCGCGTCAACGGCGTCACGCTCCAGGGCATTGCTGGCGATCCGATGGTGGCCGATTATCTCTTGCATGCCGGAGAACGAGGACATAACCTGGATGAAATGTCCCGTCGTTACCTGAACCATCAGGTCATCCCCATCACGGATCTGATCGGCAAGAAGACGAAGAAGACGCCACAACTGCGCATGGATCAGGTGCCACCGGCTCGCGTGGCCGAGTACGCCGGGGAGGATGCCGATGTCGCCTGGCGACTCGTCGATTACCTCGAGCCGCAGCTCGATCGCGGGACCTCGCTCCGGCCGCTCTACGACGAGGTCGAGGTGCCTCTGATCGAGGTCCTCGCCGAACTGGAATACAACGGCATCCGACTCGACACCGGTCTGCTGAAGAAACTCGACGCTGAAATGGACACGCAACTCAAACGCATCGAACAGGAAATCTACGACCGGGCCGGTCACCCGTTCAACATCGGCTCGCTGGTCCAACTGCGTCAGGTGTTGTTCGACGAACTCAAGCTGCCGCCGCAGCGCAAGACCGGCGTCACGGGGGCGGCCAGCACGGATCAGGAGACGCTCGACAAGCTGGCGGCTCTGGATCATCCGGGAGCGGACCTGCCGCGCAAGATCCTCGAATATCGCCAGATCGACAAGCTCAAGAGTACCTACGTCGAGGCCCTGCCCGGCATGGTCGTGCCGCACACCGGCCGCGTTCACACGTCGTTCAACCAGACCGTGGCCGCGACCGGCCGGCTGTCGGCCAGCGATCCAAATTTGCAGAACATTCCCGTTCGTCGGGAGATGGGCCAGCAGATTCGTCAGGCGTTCCTGCCCGAGGAGGGCTGGTCGCTGCTCATGGCCGACTACTCGCAGGTCGAACTGCGGCTGCTCGCTCACTTCACCGGCGACGAGGCCCTGGGTCAGGCCTTCGCCGAGGATCGCGACGTGCATAGTCTCGTCGCGGCGCAGATCTTCAGCGTGGCCCTGGCCGACGTGACGGCCGAGCAGCGGCGCGTGGCCAAGACGGTGAACTTCGGCGTCATCTACGGCATGAGCGCGCACGGCCTCGCCCAGCGTCTGCGCATCCCGCGCGAGGAGGCCGAGGCCTTCATCGACGCCTACTTCCAGCGCTACCCGCGCGTCCTGGACTATCAGCAGCAGCTGCTCAAGGAGTGCGCCCGGACTGGCCATGTCGGCACCATTCTCGGTCGGCGACGACACATCGACGGTGTCCGCGTCAACTCGACCTACCAGTCGCGCAACCAGCCCGAGCGCGAGGCGATCAACATGGAGATTCAGGGCTCGGCGGCCGATCTGATCAAGCTGGCCATGCTCGTGTTGCATCGCAAGCTCAAGGAGCAGAACCGCCGCGCGCGCATGCTCTTGCAGATTCACGACGAACTGGTCTTCGAGGTGCCGCCGGAGGAACTGGCCGAGGTGGCCGCCCTCGTCGAATACGAGATGACCACGCCGCTGGGGCGTCGTCTCGGTCTGAAGGTGCCGCTCAAGGTGGACCTGGCGGCCGGGCCCAACTGGCTGGAGGGCGAACCACTGCCATGAGTGAACGCAAACCGGTCATCGGCATCGTCGGCGGCATCGGCAGCGGCAAGAGTGCCGTGGCGGTGTCACTGGCCCGATTCGGCGGCCGGATCATCGACGCCGACCAGCTGGGCCACGCGGCCCTGCGGCAGCCCGAGATCAAGGAGCAGATCGTCAGCCGCTGGGGCGGCGACCTGCTCGACGAACAGGGCGAGATCGTGCGCCGCCGACTCGGGGCCATCGTCTTCGCCAGCGAAACCGAGCGGCAGGCGCTGGAGGCCCTGGTTCATCCCTGGATTGCAGGGAAAATTCGTGAGCAGATCGCTGCCGCTCAGGCCGACCCGGACGTTCGGTACATCCTGCTCGATGCGGCCATCCTGCTGGAGGCGGGTTGGTTCCGCGAGTGCGATCGTCTGATCTTCGTCGAGGTGCCGGCGGGGCAACGGCTGGAGCGGCTGCGTGCGAGCCGGGGCTGGTCGGCGGCGGATCTGGAAGCCCGCGAACGAGCCCAGTTGCCCTTGACGGAGAAAGCCGCCCGTGCGGATCATATACTGAAGAACGATGGAACCCTGGCCGAACTTCACCAGCGCGTCGACGATCTTGTCGCCGGCTGGCCCTGGCTGACCCGTCCCGTGAACGATTCCCGATCGCTGTCCGGTAAGTGTGTGTGAGGAACCCCCGCGCCCGGTATCCCGGGCGACCCTGGCCGGCCCCCTGTCCGCGAGACATGGGCTCCCCCGGCCCCGTTACTGGAGCTACCCAGGGCCGACCGCCGCAGGGCCCCTTTGCAATGCCCGCGGCCTCGACTCCTCCCGGCCTCGCCAGTATCGGCTTCTCGACTCGAAGGTGAGGAACGCATCCATGGCCGCCGAACCCGCATCGAACACCAAGGGCCGACGTGAAATAGGTGCCCGGACACGCAAGCGTACGGAGGTGCCGGCATCCGTCCCGGACGAGAACGTCCCCGTCCTGAAGGAACCGGACACCACCGCGGCGACCGAGCCGGTCACGGTCGTAGAGCGGCCCGTAGAGGACAGCATCGCCGACTCCGCTCCGCGCGAGGAGGACACGCCTCTTCCGACGGAAGACGATCTGACCGACGTGACCTTCACGCGCGAGGAGAGCAGGCCGACCGAGACTCCCGCGCCGCAGAAGCCGCGCAGCATCGAGGAGGAAATCCACGCCGTCGATGCCCAGATCAACAACCGCTACGAGGAGATCAAGCGCGGCGGCACCAACATCAGCGATCTCCAGCAGATGACCATCGCGCAGTTGCTGAAGATCGCCCGGGACGAGGGCCTGTCGGAGTACACGGGTCTGAAGAAGCAGGATCTGATCTTCAAGATCCTCAAGGAACGGGCCATGCAGAATGGCCTCATGTTCGGCGAGGGCACCCTGGAGGTGCTGCCCGACGGATTCGGCTTCCTGCGCAGCCCGGACTACAACTACCTGCCCTGCCCCGACGACATTTACATCTCGCCGTCGCAGATCCGCCGATTCGGCCTGCGCACCGGCTCGGTGGTTCAGGGGCAGATCCGTCCGCCGAAGGAGAACGAGCGCTACTTCGCTCTGCTCCGCGTCGAGGCGATCAGCTACCAGGACCCGGACCTGCTCACCCAGAAGGTCGTCTTTGACGATCTGACGCCGCTCCATCCGACGAGTCGGCTGAAGCTGGAGGCTGACCCGACCGAGATCAACATGCGCGTCCTTGACCTGGTCGCGCCGATCGGCAAGGGGCAGCGTGGTCTGATCGTGGCTCCGCCGCGTACCGGCAAGACGATCCTCTTGCAGAAGATGGCCAACAGCATCATCCGCAATCATCCCGACTGCTACGTTATCGTGCTGCTCATCGACGAGCGGCCCGAGGAAGTGACCGACATGGAGCGCACGGTCAAGGGCCCGCGCGTCGAGGTGGTCAGCTCGACCTTTGACGAGCCAACCTCGCGACACGTCCAGGTCAGCGAGATGGTGATCGAGAAGGCCAAGCGCCTGGTCGAGCACGGCACCGACGTGGTCATCCTGCTCGATTCGATCACGCGTCTGGCCCGAGCCCACAACACCGAGGTGCCGCACTCCGGCAAGATCCTCTCCGGTGGCGTCGATGCCAACGCGCTGCACAAGCCGAAACGCTTCTTCGGTGCGGCCCGCAACATCGAGGAAGGCGGCTCACTGACGATCCTGGCCACTGCTCTGATCGAAACCGGCAGCCGCATGGACGACGTCATCTTCGAGGAGTTCAAG
>CAYYJM010000021.1:34126-41337 GCA_964471755.1 uncultured Alcaligenaceae bacterium | reverse complement strand
CTGAACTGCTACGCCACCCAGGTCACGGACCTGACGCCGCTCGAAGGCCTGAAACTGACGATCCTGTACATCACCCCGGCTCACATCACCCGAGGGCTAGACGTCGTTCGCTCCATGCCGTCGCTACAGACCCTTTCCCCTGATGGCTCAAAGACGTACCCGGCGGCGGAGTTCTGGAAGCGTTACGACGCGGAGGAGTTCAAGTAGCCAGCCGTCCTCGGCCCAGCCGCGCGAACCTTCCGCTTGACCGCGCTTGCGCTGGCCGCTATGAACAAGAAGTCGTCATTCCTGTTTCGGGGAGTCCCTCGTCCGCCTTTTTCCTATCCTGGGGGCCTGCGGGCGGTAGCTGGAAGGAGGCGATCATGCTGACACGATCGCACACGTTCTGGATCCTGACGGTCGCCGTTGGAGCGGCCGTCTTCCTGGTTCCGTCTCTGCCGGCGCAAGCGCCGCGACCCAATCCCAACGAGATCGAGGTGCTGCCACAACGGACGGCCCTCGACGCCGATGATCTCAACGGCCCCGACAGCAAGGTCTGGGCCCTGGAGTTCAAGTTCAAGCCGCCCCGCCTGATCAAGGTTGATGTGCCGGGCCGCGGCCAGAAGCTCTGCTGGTATCTGTGGTATCAGGTCATCAACCGAACGGGCAAGCCGCGCACGTTCATCCCGGACTTCGAGTTGAAGACCAACGACACGAACATGCTGCCCTACAAGGATGAGGTTCTGCCATCGGTCGAGGAAGCGATCCGGGCCGTTGAGGATCCGACGGGCTACCTGAACATCAAGAACTCGGTGACGATCTCGGCCGAGCCGATTCCGCCGAGCCGACCGGAAGCCGCTGCTCGGCCCGTGACTGGTGTCGCGATCTGGATGGACCCCAACGAGGCCAATCCCGGCGACGACCAGAAGACCCGTGACGCCAAGGCAAAGATGCCGCGCCTGTCCGACACGAACGCCTTCTCGATCTTCGTGGCCGGCCTGTCCAATGGCTGGGCCCTGACCGATCCGATTCCGCCGGACACTTCACCAACCGTGCGTCGCAAGACGCTCCAGCTGAACTTCCAACGCATCGGCGACAACATCACGCTGAAGTCGGAGCAGATCCGCTTTCTGCCGCCGGCTCAGTGGATCTACCGGATCTCACCGCTCAAGCTGCCGGCGCTGCCAGGGAAGAAGTGAGCGATCGGCGTCCACGTCCGAGCCTTGCCAGCGTGCGGGCTCGGACCAGGACGAAGACTTCCGGCGTCAGGCGTCTTCCGCTTCCTCGGTCTTCTCGGTTGGTTTCGGCTTCTGGGCCGACCGCTGGCTGCCGTTGGTCTCCTCGGTCTTTTCGCCCCGGAGTCGCTTCTTGGCCCGGGCCAGGAAGGGGCCGATGCTGTTGACCGGGATGTTGAGCGCGTTGCTGATCTCCTCGTACGACCGGCCTTCGAGGAAGTAGAGGCGGACGACCTCGCGTTCCTTGCCCTTGAGCTTGCGCAGCAGTTTCTCGACCTCTTCCATGTTCTCCGCCCGCGACTCGGTGGCGAGCTTGCGCCGCGTCTTCGGCGGTTCCATCTCGTCGAGGTTGTCGGCCTGCTGCACGGGAGGGGTGCCGACCTTCTTCTGCAGAGCGTGGATGGCGATCCGCCGGGAAATGACCGTCAGGTAGGCCGACAGGTTCGACCGGCCGGCGAACTGCCGGAGCAGGGCGTAATCTCCCTTGACCACCTCCATCAGGATGTCCGCGGCGAGGTCTTCGGTATCCTCCGGGCTGAGGGTGACGCTGCGCAGATAGCAGGTGTGGTGGATGACGTGGTAGATCAGCCCGATGTAGCGATCGACGAAGTCGTTCCACGCCCCGGTCTGGTGCGTCAGACAACGACGGATCAGCTCCTTGTCCAGTTCAGTCAGGGGCATGAAGACACCCTTCTGCGAGTTACGATGCGACCTTCGAGAACGCCACGGCTCCGGAAGACGCGGTGACAGACCAAGGAACTGCGCTCATTTTACTCAGCCCGAAGAAACAACGGTAGCGGGTCACGGGCTTTTTTCCAGCTCGGCAGGATGGGAGGGAATCTCCGAAACGGTATCATCGGCAGAGTTGCGACCCCGGCGAAAGGTTCTTATCTTGAACCAGAGCATGGGCTCCCGCATCTGGAGCCGCATCCCGAGAGGCACCCCGGACCATGTCCACCCCGACGAGCGACCCCTGGTTCCAAAAACTGTTCGCCGAGCGCATCGGCGGCGTGAACTACGGCAAGGACACCAGGATTTACAAGTTCGAGAAGATCAAGCGGGCCAAGCGGGCCGCCCTGGCCGCCCATCCGGAACGGCCCCTGCTCGACTTCGGAATCGGCGAGAACGACGACATGGCCGACGAGCGCGTTCGGGCGACGCTCCGGCACGAGGTGGACCGCCTGGAGAACCGCGGCTACGCCGACAACGGCATCACCCCCTTCAAGGAGGCCGCCGCCGCGTTCATGCAGCGCGTCTTCGGCGTGACGCTCGATCCGACCACCGAGATCAACCACGCCATCGGCTCGAAGCCAGCCCTCGCCATGCTGCCAGCCTGCTTCATCAATCCCGGGGACGTGACCCTGATGACCGTGCCCGGCTATCCGGTCGCCGGCACGCACACGGCCTACTATGGCGGCGAGGTCTACAAGCTGCCGCTGCTGTCGGAGAACCACTACTATCCCGACCTGACCAGCATCCCGGCCGAGATCTGCCGACGGGCCAAGCTCCTCGTTCTGAACTACCCGAACAGCCCGACCGGCCAGGTGGCGACGCGCGACTTCTACCGTCGGGTGATCGACTTCGCCCGGACCAACGAGATCATCGTCGTGCAGGATGCCGCACACATCCTGCTCAGTTACGACGCTCCGCCGCTGAGCTTCCTTCAGGTCGAGGGAGCGAAGGAGGTCGGCATCGAGGTTCACTCGATGTCGAAGGGATTCAACATGATCGGCTGGCGGATGGCGTTCGTGGCCGGTCACCCGAAGCTGGTGCAGGCGTTCGCCGACGTGAAGGATAACTGCGACTCGGGCCAGTTCATGGCCATCCAGCACGCGGCGGCGACGGCCCTGGCGACGAGCGACATTCCCACGCAGACGCGCGAGAAGTATCGTCGTCGGCTGGCCAAGCTGGTGACGGCCCTGCGTCAGGTCGGCTTCAAGGCGACGATGCCGAAGGGCACCTACTTTCTCTACGTCAAGGCCCCGAAGGCGTGTGCCGATCGGACCTTCGCCAACGCCGAGGAGGTGTCGCAGTACCTGATCACCGAGCAATCGGTCTGCTGCGTGCCCTGGGACGATGCCGGGGCGTACCTGCGCTTCTCGGTGACGTACCAGGCCGCCGACGAGCCGGCCGAGGATGCGCTCATGGCCCAGACGGACGAACGCCTGGGCCGACTGGGGCTGGTGTTCTGAGTCGGCCGGCGCTCGCCAGCGACGAGTGCATCGCGTATCCTGACCGGATCATCCGTCGCAAGGAGACCGCGATGCGCTACGTCGTGCTGGCCGTGTTACTTCTCGGAGGTGGCTACCTCCTCACCCTTCTCCAGCCCGTTCCCGAAGCGAAAGCACCGCCGACCACGGTGCCCGCGCCGACTCTTTGGCCAGGCCAGCAGGCCGACGGCCGGGTGCAGCTCCCCAACCAGTGGTCGCTCCGGCCCGTCGGCGAACAGGTGCCCCTGGGCGACTTCCCCATCCACATGATCCTCCATCCCAGCGGCCGATACCTTGCCATCCTGCACCAGGGCTACGGCGATCACGAGGTCATGATCCTCGACCTGGAAAGTCGCAAAAAAGTCTCGCGTCACATCCTTGAACAGACCTTCTACGGCCTCTGCTTCTCGCCCGATGGCAAGACGCTCTACGCCAGCGGAGGCGAACGCGAGGTCGTCCATCAGGTCGATTTCCGCGATGGCACCCTGACCAACCCACGCCAGATCCGCGTCGCGCCGCAGAAGGAGAAATTCATCCCCGGCGGCGTCGTCACGGACAGCGATCACAAGACGCTCTACGTCTGCGGCACCTTCGGTCATGCTGTCGCCGTTGTGCCTCTGGACAGGCCGAACGCCGTCGAGAAGGTGGACACCGGCAAGGACAGTCATCCGTACACGATCGTCCTCGCTCCAGACGGCAAGCGGGCCTTCGTCAGTCTCTGGGGAGCGGCCCACGTCGCCGTTCTCGACCTGGTCGCGAAGAAGATGACGGCGACCTGGCCGACCGAGAAGCATCCGACCGAGATGGTCCTGTCGCCCGATGGCAAGGCCCTCTTCGTCGCCTGCGCCAATTCGACGCGGGTGAACGTCCTCGACGCCACCACGGGCAAGGGCCTTCAGACCCTCGACGCGGCCCTCTACGCCGGTGCGCCCTCGGGCAACACGCCGAACAGTCTGACCTTGACGCCCGATGGCAAGCTGCTGTTCGTCGCCAACGCCGACGCCAACAACGTCGCCGTCTTCAACGTCGAAAAGGTCGAGAACGCCCGGCCGCTCGGCTTCATTCCGGTCGGCTGGTATCCGACCTCGATCTGCTACGATCCACAGGGCAAGAAGCTCCTTGTCACCAACGGCAAGGGGGTCATGTCGCGGGCGAATCGGCAGGGGCCGAACCCCGTCTTCGGGCGACTGCGCAGCATGGACGAGTACATCGCCCGGTTGTTTCAGGGATCGCTGAGTGTCATTCCACTGCCAGGAGCCGAGCAACTGCGTGCCCACACGAAGCAGGCCTTCGCGTGCAGTCCGCTCCGGGACGATTTCGGCCCGACGGCTCCGCGGCCCGCGAACAACCCGATCCCGGCTCGCGTCGGCGGTCCCAGCCCGATCAAGTACTGCATCTACATCGTCAAGGAAAACCGCACCTACGATCAGGTTCTCGGCGACATGAAGGAAGGCCGGGGCGATCCGTCGATCTGCATCTTCGGCGAAGAAGTGACACCGAATCATCACAAGCTGGCACGCGAGTACGTCTTGCTCGACAACTTCTACGTCGAGGGTGAAGTGTCAGCCGATGGTCACCAGTGGTCGATGGCGGCCTACGCCTCCGACTACGTGGAGAAGGTCTGGCCCCTGGTCTATCGGGGTTCTCTGTCCGGCAAGTTCGGCTATCCCAGCGAAGGGAACAACGACGTTCTCGAACGTCCGGCCGGCGGCTACCTCTGGGATCGGGCGAAGGAGGCGAACGTCAGCTACCGCAGCTACGGCGAATGGGTCGCCAACGGCAAGACGCCGGACGACCCGGCCAAGGCGAAGGTGCCAGCCCTCGAAGGCCATATCGACGAGAAGTTCCGCGGGTTCGACCTCGACTACCCGGACGTCAAGCGAGCCGAGCGTTTCTTGAGCGAGGTCCAACGCTTCGAGAAGGAAGGAGACATGCCGCGCTTGCAGATTGTCCGCCTGCCGAACAATCACACGACCGGCACGCGAGCTGGCAAGCCGACACCGATTGCCATGGTCGCCGAGAACGACTTCGCGCTGGGCCTGCTCATCGAGGGCCTGAGCAAGAGCAAGTTCTGGAAGGAGACGGCCGTCTTCATCGTCGAGGACGACGCCCAGAACGGCCCCGATCATGTGGACGCTCACCGCACGGTGGCGTTTGTCATCAGTCCGTACACGAAGCGGAAGTTCGTCGATTCGACCATGTACTCGACCGCGTCGATGCTGCGGACGATGGAACTGATCCTGGGCATGAAACCGATGAGCCAGTTCGACGCGGCCGCCCGGCCGATGTACCACGCGTTCCAGGAGAAGCCCGACCTGACGCCGTACGTTCACGTACCAGCGAAGGTGGACCTCAACGCGACGAATCAGGTCGGGGCCTGGGGCCAGGAACTGTCGGAGAAGTTCAACCTGGCCGTCGAGGACGCGGCCGATGACCTGCTGTTCAACGAGGTGATCTGGCGCTCGGTACGCGGTCCGAACTCGCCGATGCCGGCTCCGGTACGGGCCGCGTTCTTCGTGCCGGAGGTGGATTGAGGAAGGCTCCCGACGACCGGCGAGCCCCGTCCTGGCGAGCCCCGTCCAGGCGAGCCCCCTGCGAAAGCCGGGGGAGTCTTCGCGTCGGGAACTCCCCCCACTTTCGTGGGGGGCTCGCCGGGCTCGCCGGTCGCCGGGGCTCCGATCGCGAGAATTCCCCGACATTCCGTTGACCTGGCTTCGCTGCGCGTGTACCTCTAGGGAATGGTTATCGGTTTCGCCTCTACCCTGAGGGCTTCATGAGCAACACCACGAATAACGGACTGTCGCGTCGCGACGTCCTGACCACGGCCGGCGGCGTCGCCCTGGTCGGTTCCCTCGCCACCATGTCTCCGTACCTGCACGCCCAGGGTAGCGGTACTGTTCAGGTCGCCCTCGTCGGCTGCGGCGGTCGCGGCACCGGCGCTGCCGAGAACGCCATGCGGACCCTCAAGCAGGGCCCGATCAAGATCGTCGCCATGGCCGACGTCTTCCAGGATCGCCTCGATCGCAGCCAGCGCTCGCTGTCCGGCGACGAGAGCCTCAAGAAGCAGATCGAGGTCACCAAGGACCGCCAGTTCCTCGGCTTCGACGCCTACAAGAAGGCGATGGACGCCCTCAAGCCAGGGGACGTCGTCATCCTGACCACGCCGCCGGCCTTCCGCTGGCTGCACTTCGGCTACGCCATCGAGAAGGGCCTGAACGTCTTCATGGAGAAGCCGACCACGGTGGACGGTCCCGGCACCAAGAAGATGCTCGCCCTGGCCGAGAAGGCCGCCCAGAAGAACCTCAAGGTCGGCGTCGGCCTCATGTGCCGCCACTGCCCGGCCCGTGGCGAACTCGCCAAGCGCATCAAGGACGGCCTGATGGGCGATCTCATCCTCCTGCGGGCCTACCGCATGAAGGGCCCCGAGGCGACCTCGCGTTCCATGAAGCAGTCGGAGTACAAGATCGCCAACGAGCTGGAGTACCAGATTCGCCGCTTCCACTCGTTCCTCTGGCTGAGCGGTGGCTGCTACAGCGACTTCCTCATCCACAACATCGACGAGTGCTGCTGGATGAAGGACGCCTGGCCGATCAAGGCCCGGGCCAACGGCGGCCGGATGTACGAGAAGAATCCTCGCGACGGCAAGGAGTGGGTCGATCAGAACTTCGACAGCTACTCCGTCGAGTACACGTTCGCCGATGGCAGCAAGCTCCTGCTCGAAGGTCGGACCATGCCCGACTGCGCCCAGGAGTTCGCCAGCTACGCCCACGGCAGCAAGGGCTCGGCC
>CAYYJM010000021.1:0-34116 GCA_964471755.1 uncultured Alcaligenaceae bacterium | reverse complement strand
TCGCACTGGCCGTCGCGGGCTCGCATCTACAAGGGCCAGAACTTCAACAAGGACGACATCGTCTGGCACTGCGCCCAGGAACGGCCCGAGGACAATCCCTACCAGGTCGAGTGGGACAAGTTCATCGCCGCTGTCCGCAATGACACGCCGCACAACGAGTGCAAGCGCGGAGCCGAGGCGAGCCTGGTCACGTCGATGGGCCGCATGGCCGCCCATACCGGCCAGGAGATCACGTTCGACCAGATCCTCAACTCCACGCACGAGTTCGCGCCAAACCTGGAGAAGCTCAGCTTCGACGGTGAGCCGCCGGTGAAGGCCGATGCCGACGGCCGCTACCCGACTCCGCAGCCGGGCATCAAGAAGGACCGCGAGTATTGAGCGACACCGCCAGGAACCCGGGCCCCATCCAGGGGCCCGGCCCGGGTGGAGTTTCCCTGAGAGACAGCATGCAAGTCGTCATCACCGCCGTCGGTCCGGACAACCGCGGCCTGGCCGATCCGATCGTCCATCACGTCGCCACGGCCGGGGCCAACATCGCCGAAATCCAGATGTACGACCACGATGCCGAGCGTCTCTTCGCCATGCTCCTGCGCCTGGACTGGCCGGCCGAGCGCGGCACCATCGCCGAGCTGCGCCAGAGCATGAACGACATCGGCCGGGACAAGGGCCTGTCCATTCGCACCTGGTCACGCGACGAACACGCCGGCCGATCGGCCGCGGCAAGTCTGCCACGCCTGGCCCTGTGCGTGACCTACCGCCAGGAACCACCGCTGGCCGTGCTGCGCGCCATTCGCGATCATCGTCTGAAGGCGACGCCGGCGGTGGTGATCGGCAATCGCCCCAACTGTCGGGCCGTCGCCGAGAGCTTTGGCCTCGACTGGCACCTGATCGGCGATGCTCAGGGCAACCCGGACAACGAGCGGCTGACGGAACTGCTCGATCAATACGCGGTGGACTACGTCGTGCTGGCCCGCTACATGCGGCTCATACCGCCGTCGTTGTGCTGGAAGTACGCTGGCGGTCGGATCATCAACCTGCACCACGGCCTGCTGCCGGCCTTTCCCGGCCCGCAGCCTTATCAGGACGCCTACAGTCGGCGCATGCTCACCTACGGGGCGACGGTCCATTTCATCGTGCCGGAGTTGGACGCCGGCGGCCAGATCATCCACCAGGACACGTTCACCGTCGCGCCGGGAACGCAGTTGACCGAGATCGTCCGCGTGGGCACGACCGACCACGAGCCCTGCTGCCTGGTCGAGGGATTACGCCGGGTCGTCGATCGCGAGGTGGAACTGCACTTTCATCGCGTGGTGCCCACGCCACGCGGTGGCTGACGGCGAGGCGGTTCACAACCCGGTCTGCCGAAGAAACTCGTCCAGGGTATCGACGGATGCGGCTGCCAGCATCCAGTCATCCAGGCGATCCGAGTCGTGACAGGCTCGAATCCGCTCGACCAACGCCTCGGGGACGCTGACCTTCGTCCTGGCGGCGATGGTGGTGGTGAGCGTGCGTCGGTTGGCGGTGCAACTGGCGAGCGTGTGCCCTTATCAGGGGGTGTTCGTGCAGGCGGTGCAGAACCTGCGTCGGGTCGTGGCGCGACCAATACCATCCTACGATCGACACCCAGTGAGAAATCCGGGCTAGAAGCGCAAACTCCAGTCGCTGACGCTCCTGGCTCGCCGAAGACCGACAGTAGAACTACGCCAGCACCGCCTTGACGACGTGGCCATGCACGTCCGTCAGTCGGCGATGGATGCCGTTGTGGTAGAACGTCAGCTTCTCGTGATCGAGGCCGAGCAGGTGCAGCACCGTCGCGTGCAGGTCGTGGATCGTCAACACATCCTCGACCGCCTTGTGGCCAAAATCGTCCGTCGCACCGAAGGAGAATCCCTTCTTCACGCCCGCCCCGGCGAGCCAGGCCGTGAAGCCGTGCGGATTGTGGTCGCGGCCGCTCGCCCCCTTCTGGAACGTCGGCATCCGACCAAACTCCGTCACCCACACGACCAGCGTGTCGGTCAGCAGGCCCGTCCGCTTCAGATCCTTCACCAGGGCTGCGCACGGCTGGTCGAGGATCGGGCCGTGAACGTCGTATTGCTTCTTGAGCGTCTTGTGGCCGTCCCAGTTGCCGACGCCCTCGCCCATGGCGTACGAGCCGTTGAAGACCTGCACGAAACGCACGTCGCGTTCCAGCAACCGCCTGGCGAGCAGACAGTTCCGGCCGAAGCCGGCCTTCACCTTGTTCGCGTCGTCGGTGCCATACAGCCGATGTGTCTCGGCCGACTCCTTCGAGAGATCGGCTACCTCGGCGGCCTTCAGTTGCATCTTCGCGGCCAACTCGTAGCTGGCGATGCGGGCCTCCAGTTCACTGTCACCGGAGTGTCGCTCGGCATGCTCGCGATTGAGCCGATGGAGAAAATCGCGCGTCGCTCGATCTGTCTTCGCATCGATCTCGGCAGGCCGGGCCAGGTGCGGGATGGGCCGATCCGCTCCGAACGCCGTGCCCTGGAAGACGGCCGGCAGGAACGCGCTGGCCCAGTTGTTCGGCCCGACCTGCGGCACACCGCGCGGATCGGGAATGGCCACGAACGCCGGCAGGTCGGCACATTCCGTCCCGAGCGCGTAGCTGACCCACGCTCCGACACTGGGGAAGCCGTCGAGCGTGAAGCCCGTACTCATCTGGTTCTCGCCCGGCCCGTGCGTGTTGCTCTTGGCCGTCAGCGAGTGGATGAAGCACAACTCGTCGGCCAACTCGGCCAGGTGCGGTAGCAGATCGGAGATGTACTTGCCCGACTGCCCACGCGGCTTGAACGGCCACAACGGCGCGGCCAGGTTGCCGTTCTCGCCCTGAAACGTGATGAGCTTGTCCGACCCCGGCAACGGCTGACCGGCGCGCTTGACCAGCTCCGGCTTGTAGTCGAACGTATCGACCTGGCTCACCGCCCCCGAGCAGAAGATGGCCAGCACGCGCTTCGCCTTCGGCGCGAAGTGCGGCTTGCGCGGTGACAGTGGATTTACAGTCGGGCGCGGCTCGGCGTGGAGGAGTGAGGCCAGGGCGATCGCCGGCAACCCGGCGGCCGCGTGGCCAAGGAACGAGCGGCGGTCGAGCAGGTGGCTTCGCATGTCGGCTCCGGTGGTTAGCGTACAATGACGTAGAACGACGGTCCGGCCGGCAGCCGGCTTTTATTCAGGTGCGTCTCGAGCGCCTTCTGGAACTGCACCCGGGCGACGGCGTTGACCTCATCCAGGAACGACTCACCCGTCCACGTTCCGACCATCGTCACGGCCGCGGGGATCTCGGCTTCTAGCCGGCGGATCGTCCCCTGCACGAACCATTGCGGCGTGAATCCCGAGCGGATCACCTTCTCCTGCTTCTCGTAGTTCAGCACCAGCTTGTACAGCCCCACGCGCGGCAGGGTGACCTGCACGAGGATGAACCCCGGCGTCGCCTGGAGAGAGCATTGCACCGCGGAGACCTTGATCCCGTACAGCCCTTCGCACGGCACCGTCGAGACGAGCTTGACGACCGTTTCGGCGTTGCCGGCGTAGCTCTGGTAATGGCCGGTCTGGACGTCGAACGTCTTGCGGCCGAGGATGAGCTGGTTCTCGCCGACGGTCGGTCCGACCTGGACCTTGCGCGCCGGCGGATCGGGCACCCGGGCGATGTCCTTCAGGGCTTCGCTGAGTTCGCGCTGGATGATGGGCGTCAGGATCTTGATCAGGGCACTGCTGTAATCGACCTGGGCCGAGGCTGTCGGCGTCGCGGTCAAGGTGATCGCCACGACCAACATACCCAGGGTGAGGTTCCGCGCCAGCATGGTTGTGCTCCAGAAGAAGGTGGCGAGGGAGACCGTTCCCGAAGGGCTGCATCTCGAATTGACACAACCCTCTATATGGTACGGTGGTTGTGGAATCCGGCCAAGCCGCGCGGCTGGCCTTACTCGAACAGGCGGCTCACCGCCACCGAGAACCCGGGCAGCACGTCAGGGACGACCAGCGGGTCGCCGTTGTGGAAGGTCTGCTGGAGTTCTTCCAGTCGGTAGACGGACGCCGTCTCGCTCTTCGGGTCGAGGACGACGACGACACGCACCCCGGCCGCGAGATACTCCCCCACCTTGGTGAAGATGGCGTCCCAGCGATCCGACGGCGAGCGCACCTCGACGACGAGTTCCGGGACGACCGGCAGGAGCCCTTCGGGGACCTTGCCTTTCGGCAAGCGCTCGTAGCTGAAGAAGCAGACATCGGCCCCGCGAACCGTGTCGGGGTTTCTCCCCGTTTGAATCCAGGAATCATTCGTGGCGACCCGGCCGAGGTCGTGTTCCTTGACGTGAACCGTCAGAAGCCAGGCGATGTTGGTGCAGAGAAAGCCGTGTTTGGGCCAGGGCACAGGATACTCCTTCACGATCCCCTTGACGAGTTCGGCGTGGACGTTCGCGTAGCGCGCCGCAAAGTCCTCGGCGGTCAGCAGGACCGGCGTGAGCGTCGGCGTCGGAGCAGGCATCGTCGTCATGATCGAATCCCTCCTTGAGGACCGCACCAGGGTAACACCGCTCGGAAACCGGACCAGCCGAAGGCCACTTCACTCGACGTACACGAACTCGTTCGCGTTCAGCAGCGCCCGGCACAGCGATTCCAGGCCATGCTCGCGCACCAGGGTCAGGGCCCCGGCCTCCTCCAGCGAGGTGGGGCCACGCTGGAAGGCCAGCCGGAAGGCTCGCCGAATCTGCGACACCGGCATGTCACCGACCTCGCGTCGGACCCGCTCCGCGAACGCCTTCGACTGCTGGATCAGGAACGGGCTATTGAGCAGATTCAGCGCCTGCAACGCCGTCGTCGAGACGTTCCGACGCGGCGCGATCTGGCCGCCATCGGGACAGTCGAACGCTCCGAACGTGTCGTCGAGGTGCATGCGCGGCTTGCTCCAGTAGACCATCCGCCGATACTCCGCCGGCCCGAACGTCTCCTTCGGCTTGTACACCCGCACATAGTTCGTGTTCGGCTCGAAGAGGATGAAGCCCGCGCCGCCCATCCGCCGATCGAGCAGGCCGGTCGTCTCCAGGATCGCGTCGCGGAGCGCTTCCGCCTCGCGCCGCTGCGGCGGATAACGCCACAGCAGCCGATCGCCGGCATCGACGGCCTGCCCCTCGGCCCGCGAGCGACTCGACTGCCGATACGCTGCCGACAGCACGATCGCCCGATGAACGTGCTTCAGGCTCCAGCCGCTCCGAACCAGTTCGTTCGCCAGCCAGTCGAGCAACTCGGGATGGCTCGGCTGACCGCCATTCTTGCCGAAATCGCTCGGCGTCTCGACGATCCCCGTGCCGAAGTGGTGCTGCCAGAGACGGTTGACGATCACTCGCGCCGTCAGTGGATTGTCCGGCGACGTGATCCACCGGGCCAGGGCCAGCCGACGTTGCCGCTCCGGGGCGTCGGCCGGGATCGCCTGCCGCGGCCCGATCCCGGTCAGCACGCTGGGAGCGATCGCCTCGCGCGGCTGCGTCGGATCCCCACGATGAAACCGCCGCGTCGGCCCCGGCTGCGTGAACCGCCCCAGGTACGCCATGCTCGCCGAATTCACACTTCCGGACTCGCGGTCGGCACCACTGGCAACGGCCTGCCAGTCCTTGCCATCGCGCGAGACCTCGATCCGGTAGCGTGTCGCCAGCCGATCCCGGTAACGCGGCGGCTCGGTTCGATCGCGACTCCAGACGACGCGCACCAGTTGCACCTCGTTGGGGAACTCGAGCCGTACCCAGCCCTTGCCCCGCTGATTGGAAATCCACGATTGCTGGTTGCCGTACCGACCATCGATGACGTGTTCCAGCCGGTGGAAGGGATTGCCGACGTACGACCCCGAGGCGGTCGCCTTCGTGCCAACGCTCGCCAGGGCGACGTTCACGCCGTCGGCCGTGAACGCCTCCAGTTCGTCCAGGCACGGCTCCGCGTCCGACGTGCCCAGCACGGTGAAACGCAGGAACCGGGCCGGCGTCGGCTCGAAATCCTCCCGGTTCGCTCCCGTCTGGACCGCCGGCCGGCGTCGAGGTTCGCCCACCAGCGGCGCAACGGGCAACGCTCGCTCGCCGTGCTGCACACCATCGAGAACGGCCTTGATCGCGTAGTAATCCGCCTGCGGGATCGGATCGAACTTGTGGGCATGACAGCGCGCACAGGCGACGGTCAGGCCGAGAAACGCGCTGCCGGTCGTGCCGATCATGTCGTGCAGCTCGTCGGCCCGCTGGTTCGCCGTCAGCACCGGATCGGGGCTCTTGACCTGATCCCAGGGCCCGGCGACGAGAAAGCCGGTCGCCTCGTCCTCGCCGAGGGCGTCGCCGGCCAGCTGCGCCTGCACGAAGCGGTCGTACGGCATGTCCCGATTGAACGCCCGGATCACCCAGTCGCGATACCGCCAGGCGGTCGGCCGGGGCTGGTTCATCTCGAAGCCGTGGCTCTCGGCGAAGCGCACCACGTCGAGCCAGTGTCGGCCCCAGCGTTCGCCGAAGTGCGGCGATGCCAGCAGGCGCTCGACCAGCCGTTCGTACGCATCTGGCCGAGCGTCAGCAACAAACGCATCGACCTCCTCCGGCGTCGGCGGCAGGCCGATCAGGTCAAAGGAAAGCCGGCGAATGAGCGTCGCCCGGTCAGCCTCCGGGCTGAAGTCGAGCCCCTTGCCGCGTAACTTCGCCAGCAGAAAGGAATCGATCGCGTTTCGGAGGGGCGACGTCGCGTCTCGGATTTCCGGCACGATCGGCCGCAGGGGCTGGAACGCCCAGTGCGTCTCCGCCGCGACGGTCTTCGGCCCGGTCGTCTTCGCCCCCTGGTCGATCCATGCACGCACCAGCGCCACCTGGGCCGGCGACAGGCGTTCGCCTGTGGGCGGCATGCGCTCGCTCTCGTCGGCGCTGATCACCCGACGCAGCAGGCCGCTCTCGGTCGCCTTGCCCGGAACCAGGATCGCGCCCGAGTCTCCGCCCTGAAACAGGGCCGGGCCGCTGTCCAGGCGGAGGCCGCCGCGCTGCTTCTTCGGTCCATGACAGGAGACGCAACGAGCCTCCAGAATGGGGCGCACGTCGCGCTCAAACTCGACGGGTTTCGACGGTGCCTGGGCCGAGAGCGGAGAGAGCGGAAGGAGTGACGAGACGATCAGCGTGACCCAGCAGCGCATCAGGAAGCCCCCCCAGGATGGATGCTCTACCAGATACCCGATGGAGCGGGGCAGGGCCAGTCTATTTCTTCTGTCGGTGATGGCGAGCGGCGCTGGCGATTATCCCGACGTTCTCACCCCTCGTCCGGTGCGCTCCAGCGGTTGTTCCATCGCCGATACCAGCCATTCAACCAGGCCCGCCACTCGTCTCGCGACCGGTACGTCGGGAACGGCTCGGGCCGTCGCGGGGTGTTCTCCTCGTGGATCACCACCATCTCGCCCGTCGGCGTGACCCGGCCGATGCGGAAGTACTTCCAGGTATGATGGTTCTCCGGATCGACCTGTACGTCCGGTCCTTCCGGGGCGTTGATCCGGGCGCTGCCCACGCAGCGCAGCACCGCGTCGATGTCCTCCGGCCGACGGCACTGGCGAACCGCGTGTGCCCAGATCTGGACGCTCAACCAGGCCGCCTCCATCGGATCCGTCACCGCCTTGAAGGCACCAAAGCGCCGATGGTAGCGGCCCTTGAACTCCTCGTTGACCGGGCCCGGCAGACTGGCGAAGTAGTTCCACGCCGTGTAACTGCCGGCCACCTGGCCCGGCTCCAGCCGACGCACGCTCTGCTCGTCCAGACTGAACGAGACGATCAGCGTCCCCTGCGGCGTGATGTTCGCCTGCTGCAACGCCCGGAAGAAATCGACGTTGTTGTCGCCGTTGACCGTGTTGAGGATCACCTCCGGCCGGGTCTTCTGGATCGTCTCGACGATCTGCCGCATCCGCGTGCCACCCAGCGGAGCGTACGCCTCTCCGACGACGGCGTTGGGGCCGACTCGTTCCTCCAGTCGATGGCGCAGCAGCGCGTTGGCGGCATGCGGGAAGATGTAATCGCTGCCAACGAGGAAGAACGTTCGCTTCTTCTTTTGATCCACGCACCAGTGCACCGCCGGCAGCAACTGCTGGTTCGGGGCCGCTCCCGTGTAGACGATCCGCGGCGACTCCTCCAGTCCCTCGTACTGAACCGGGTAGAAGAGCAGGTTCCGGCGATCCTCGACGACCGTCTTGACCGCCTTGCGGCTGGCACTGGTCCAGCAGCCGAACAGGGCGACCACCCCCTCGTCACTGATGAGCCGCTCCGCCTCGCGAGCAAAGATCTGCTCGCTGGACGCACCATCGGCCAGGATCGGCTGCACCTTCCGGCCCAGCAGTCCGCCCTGGTCGTTCAACTCCTCCAGGGCCAGTTGCGTCATCTCGATGACGGGAATCTCGCTACCACTCATCGTTCCCGAGGCGGAATGCAGAATACCGACCTTGATCGGCTCACCGCTGCCCCGGCTCGACCAGGGGTTCAACCACCACGCCAGGCCGCCCAGACCCACCAGGCCACCGAGACTCCCCGCCACGGCCAGAAGTCGGCGACGGGTCATCCGGTCGGGAGAACCCGACTCCGGCCGCTCACGCTCCGGGATCACGCCAACGGCGGGATGCGACTTTCCCCCCAGCGCCGGTGGCGTTTCCAGTTCGCGGATCTGCTCGATCACGACGTGGGCGTTCGCCGGCCGATCCATCGGGTCCTTGGCCATCATCCGACTCACCAGCGCCGACACGCCGGCCGCGATTCCGGGCACCTTCACGGTCAGCGGTGGCGGATCGTACACCGCCAGCCGAGTCAGCACGGCCATCACGCTCGGCCCGTCGAACGGCACCTCGCCGGCCAGCACCGTGTAGAGGACGCAGCCGAGACTGAACAGGTCCGTCCGGCCATCGACCGCTTCGCCGCGAGCCTGCTCCGGAGCCATGAACGCCGGCGTGCCGAGCATCATGCCGCCGGAACTCACCTGCACCGGAGTCGTACCGCTCAGAGCCCGGGCCAGGCCGAAATCGAGAATCCGCACCGACCCGTCGGGCGTCTCCAGCCACAGGTTCGACGGCTTGATGTCGCGATGGATCAGTCCCTTGTCGTGGGCCGCGGCCAGCCCCTCGGCCGTCTCGCGGGCGATGCGCAGCGTCTCGGCCACGTCCAGCGTCCCCTGGCGCAGGACCGCCGACTCGACCGACTCGCCGACCAGCAACTGCATGGCCAGGTAGGGCAGATCGGCACCGCCATCGGCCGTCCGGGCCAGGCCGTAGTCGTACACGGCGACGATGTGCGGGTGTGCCAGACGAGCCAGGGCCCGCGCCTCGTGCAGGAAGCGATCCCGGAGCGAGCGATCGCCGGCATGGACCGGCAGAAGGATCTTCAGCGCGACGAGCCGTTGCAGCTGGGTGTCCTCGGCCTCGTAGACCCGGCCCATGCCCCCTTCGCCGAGCAGGCGCAGGAGCCGGTACTTGGTAAGCCGACCGATCTCGTCGGGCCCTTGTGGCGGGTCGAGGAACGCCTCGATCGCCGGCCCCTCCATCTTCATCGTGATCTGGCTCGATCGGCAGCGTACCAGACTATCCCGCAGCGCGATCAGCGATTCCGGCCGACTCGCCGCGCAGGACGACTCGCCGTACTCGCCGAACGAACTCGGTGAGATCCACGTCGGATGCTCATCAGGAAGATCGTCACGGGGATCAGTGACCACCCGCTTCTCCCTTCATCGCAAAGACCTGTCCGTTGGTACTGTGGCCGCTCACTTCCTGATGACGCACCACGCACCCTCGAAGGGAAACCTTCCCCAGTGTATCCCCTCCAGGGGTTCCTGGAAAGAGATTATTCTTGACACATCTTGATGTCGAGATATATTAAGGCTTCGGAGGCAAGCATCGTGGCTCTCGAAGTACCCCGGACTCCCTGGATCGACCTGAAGACGCTGGCCGAGGCGGCCGAGTGCCTCAAGATTCTGGCCCATGCGCATCGTCTGCGCATGGTCGAGATGCTCCTGGCCGAGCGCCACACCGTCGGCGAACTGGCCGATGCCTGCGCGATCGCTCCGCACGTCGCCTCGGGACATCTGCGTCTCATGCAGCGGTGCGGCTTTCTGTCCCCCGTCCGCGAGGGCCGCAAGGTCTACTACCAGGTCGCCGAGCCCTGCCTGGCCGACATTCTCGCCTGCATTCGCAAACGGTTCTCGGCCAACAAGTCGGCGTAGGTTGTTTCGCGGCGAAATGTCGAAAGATCGAGACATCTTTACTCGAATGTGGAGGTTGAACATGGACGTAACGATCCTCAGTCCCCGAGCGGTGCAGGAGATGCAGGCTCAGGGGCGGAAGGTGGAGCTGCTCGACGTACGCACTCCGGTCGAGTTCCGCGAGATCCATGCCGAGGGAGCCCGTAACGTTCCGCTGGACCAGCTCGATCCGATGACCTTGCCGCGTGATCCGGAGGCGGTCCTCGTGGTTCTGTGTCGCTCCGGCAGCCGGGGCAAGCAAGCCTGTCAGAAGCTGCTCGGAGCCGGCTGGCAGAATCTGGTCAACGTCGAGGGGGGGACCCGGGCCTGGGAGCAGGCCGGGCTGCCGGTCGTTCGCGGCCCGAAGGCGATGTCGCTGGAACGTCAGGTGCGGATCGCGGCCGGCAGCCTGGTGCTGGTCGGTATCGGCCTGGCCGCTCTCAGTCCGTGGTTCCTGGGGCTTTCCGCGTTCGTCGGCGCGGGTCTGGTTTTCGCCGGCGTGACGGACACCTGTGGCATGGGCATGATCCTGGCCCGCATGCCCTGGAACCGGCTGGCGACCACCTGTTCTCGAACCTGAGCCGAGGGACCCAACCATGCGACTGCTCATCGTCGGCGGCGTGGCGGGCGGAGCCTCTGCGGCCGCCCGGGCTCGACGCCTGTCCGAGACGGCCGAGATCATCGTCTTCGAGCGCGGACCGGACGTCTCCTTCGCCAACTGCGGTCTGCCCTACTACATCGGTGACGTGATCACGGAGCGCAACCAGCTCCTGATCGTGTCGCCCGAACTGCTGCGACGACGGTTCAACCTGGATGTCCGCCCGCGCTCCCGGGTCGAGACCATCGACCGTGGACGCAGGCTCATTCGGGTGCGTGAACTGGTCAACGGAAGGGTGTACGAGGAACCGTACGACAAGCTGATCCTCGCGCCGGGAGCGGCTCCGATCCGGCCGCGGCTACCGGGCATCGATCTGCCCGGCATTCACACCCTGCGCACGCTGGCCGACAGTGACCGCATTCGCGAGGCCGTCGCTTCGGGAGTCAAGCAGGTCGTGCTGATCGGGGCAGGCTTCATCGGCCTGGAACTGGCCGAGAACCTCGTCCGGCGCGGAGTCCGGGTGATCGTCGTCGAGAAGGCCGACCAGGTCCTTCCGCCGCTCGATCGCGAGATGACCACGCCGATCGAGCAGGAACTGGCGCGTCACGGCGTCGAGTTGCTGCTCAACGAATCGGCCATCGGCTTCGAGGCCGGCCCGCAGCGTCTGCACGTCAAGCTGGACTCCGGCCGCACGCTCACCGCGGATCTGGTGATCCTGGGGGTCGGTGTTCGCCCCGAGAGTACCCTGGCTCGCGACGCGGGCCTCGACGTGGGGCCGCGTGGCGGTATCCGCGTCAACGAGCAGTTGCAGACCAGTGACCCGGACATCTACGCCGTTGGCGACGCCATCGAGACGCGCGATGCCGTGACGGGCCTGCCGGTTCAGGTGCCGCTGGGCGGGCCGGCCAACCGTCAGGGCCGACTCGCCGCCGAGCATGCTCTCGGCCGGCCGGTGCGTTTTCGTGGCGTCCAGGGCACGGCCATCGTCGGCGTCTTCGACAGGGTCGTCGCCCTGACCGGTGCCAGCGAGAAGGTGCTGCGTCAAGCCGGTCGGCCGTATCGCGTCGTGTACCTGCACCCCAGCCACCACGCCGGCTACTACCCCGGTGCCGAGCCGATGACCCTCAAGGTACTGTTCGAGCCGGAAACCGGCGTGGTTCTGGGAGCCCAGGCGGTCGGCGGAGCCGGCGTGGATCGGCGCATCGACGTACTCAGCCTGGCCATCCAGGGAGGCATGACCGTCTTCGATCTGGAGGAGTCGGAGTTGGCCTACGCACCGCAGTTCGGCTCGGCGAAGGATCCGATCAACATGGTCGGCTTCGTCGCTGCGGGCCTGCTGCGCGGCGATCATCCCCAGACGACGGTGCCGGATCTGGAGCGGGCCACGGACGCGCCGCTCATTCTCGACGTGCGGAGTCCGGCCGAGTTTGCTCAGGGCCATCTGCCCGGAGCCGAGCTGCTCCCGGTGGACGAACTCCGTCAGCGTTTGCACGAATTGCCGCGTGATCGGCGCATCGTCACCTACTGCCAGGTCGGCCAGCGCGGCTACCTGGCGACGCGGATCTTGCGGCAGGCCGGCCTGTCGGCCGAGAACCTGGCCGGCGGCTACCGGGCCTGGGAACTCTTCCACCCACCCGGCCCGGCGTGAGGGCGGCAGGGGCGAGGCCGCCGAACTTTTTTCGCCTTTCTCGACCCGGACCCGGAACTTTTCCGGGTCGGGTGCGTTCTAATAGGTAATGAAAGACTGACCCACCGACTTACCCTCCTCGACGTTCTTTTCCGGTAAGCTCTTTCTCGGGAACAGAACTGCCGCATTCCTACCCAGGAGCGAGGCGCTCATGATGCGCTTGGTTCGTTACTCACTGTTCGCCCTGGTTCTCACCGGTCTGGTTCAAGGCGCTCTCCACGTCGTGCCGATGCTGACGGCCCCGGATGGGCTGCTCGGGAGCCTGGTGGAGCCCTTCAAGACCTATGTGGCCATGGCCCAGAACAACGAAGATCTCAGTCAGCGCACGGATTTATTGGTCCGCCGTATCGAACTCAAGACGCAGATCACCCAGCTTCTGGTGAAGGGGGAGATTTCCTTCGAGCAGGCGACCGACCAGTTCGTGGAGGTGACTGTGCAAACGAAACTCCCCGAGGAGGCCGCCGTGCCGAGCCCCATGGTCCGCTCCTCGCGTCAGGAATACGCGACCAACGTCATGACCTGGCTCGCCATGGAACTGAGCAAACGGCCCGGTAGCAAGCGTATCCTGCGCAAGTACGAGACGGAGTTCGGCAAGCACTACCACAGCCTGCCGAGTACCTGAGACGGTCATGCCGTCGCCGGGGCCGTCGTGATCTCTGGATCGCGACGGCCCTCAGCTTTTGGCCCGGACGACGACTTCGCCGGGTTATGAAAACTTCTTCTTGCCTCCGCCGTCGCGCTCCTCTACTCTGCATCGGCTCGATCCCGATTTTCTCGGAGTGCCGCCGATGCGCCGCTGCCTGCTTCTGTCTCCGCTGGTCCTTCTCCTGATTCTCTCCTCGATCTCCGCCGGGCCCGAGGCCGGCTTCACGCCGCTGTTCAACGGCAAGGATCTCACCGGCTGGAAGGTCTTCGCCGGCAAGGCCGAGAACTGGAAGGTCGAGGACGGCAAGATCATCTGTGCCGGTTCGGGCGGCGGCTGGCTCGGCACCGACAGGCAGTACGCCAACTTCCACCTTCGGTTCGACTATCGCCTTCAGTCCGGCGGCAACAGCGGCGTCTACCTCCGCGCTCCCGATACGGGCCACATCTCGCGGGTCGGCATGGAGATCCAGCTCCTCGACGACGTCCATCCGAAGTATGCGAAACTCCAGCCGTACCAGTACACTGGCTCGCTCTACCACGTTGCCGCCGCGAAGCCGAAGTCGTGCAAGCCAGCCGGCGAATGGAATCAGTTCGAGGTCCGCGCTGACGGTCGCAAGCTGACGGTCATCCAGAACGGCACGACCATCCTGGAGGCCGACCTCGACGCGGCGAGCAAGGATGCGAAGGTGGCCGCGGAACATACCGGCCTGGCCCGCACGATGGGCCGGATTGGTCTGCAAAGTCACTCCAGCCCCGTCGAGTTTCGTAACCTGCGCGTCCAGGAACTGAAGTAACTCGCCGATTGTCGGATCGCTCGTAGAAAGAAACCGTTACCTCCACTGGAGCCGCCGTCGCATGACCGCCGAATCGACCGTCCCCCCCCGCACCGGGTGGGCCAGCCTGCTGGACCTGAGCCGCTACCAGTGGTTCGTCTTCGCCGTCGCCGCCATCGCCTGGATGGCCGACTGCATGGACCAGCAACTGTTCAACCTGGCCCGCGTCATGTCGCTGGCCGACCTGACCGGTAACGCCGCCACACCGGGGGCCGACATCGTCAAGACCTGGGCGACCATCGCGACGGCCGTCTTCCTCGTCGGCTGGGGTGCTGGCGGCCTGATCTTTGGTGTCTTCGGCGACCGACTCGGTCGCGTGCGGACCCTGACGCTGACGATTCTGCTCTACTCGATCTTCACCGGCCTCAGCGCTCTGTCCGTCTCGCCGTATGATTACTGCCTGTATCGCTTCCTGACCGGCCTGGGCGTTGGCGGCGTCTTCGCCGCGGCCGTCGCCCTGCTCGCCGAGACGATGCCGGACAACGCCCGACCGTTCACGCTCGGCCTGATGCAGGCCCTCTCGGCGATCGGCAACGTCACCGCCGCGATGTTGTTCATCGCCCTGGGTCTGCTCGAGCTGAACGGCCATCTCGGAGCCCTGAACGCGATCGGCCTGAACGCCTGGCGGACGCTGTTCCTGATCGGCATCGGCCCGGCCATCCTGGTCATCTTCATCCAGGCCCGCCTCAAAGAACCGGAGTCGTGGGCCCAGGCCAAGCGCGCCGCGGATGCTGGCGTCGGCAAGAAACTCGGCTCCTACGCCGATCTGTTCGGCGAGCCGACGACGCGCCGGCATGCCATCCTCGGCATGCTCCTGGCCTTCGTCGGCGTCGTCGGCCTGTGGGGCATCGCCTTCTTCGCAGTCGATCTGTCGCAGAACATCTTTCGGCCGACCTTCCGGGCGGAGGCAGCGGCCGCCTTTCCTGTGCCGGATGAGACGGCGAAGGAGATCCCCGACGACATCAAGCAGGCCCGCGCCCGGTATGTCAAGGGCCAGGCGATCATCTGGGCCGGCATCACGTCTCTGGCGATCAACGTCGGCGCGTTCATCGGCATGTCCGGCTTCGCCTGGATGGCCAGTCGGATCGGTCGCAAGCCGGCCTTCCTGATCACGCACCTGGCGGCCGCCGCCAGCGTCGCCACGGTGTTCATGGCCATGACGACACGCTTCGACATCGTCTGGATGAACTTCGTCATGGGCGTCTGCATGCTGGCCCTGTTCGGCGGCTACGCGATCTACCTGCCGGAGCTGTTCCCGACCCGGTTGCGGGCCACGGGCACGTCGTTCTGCTACAACGTCGGCCGGTTCATCGCCGCCTCGGGTCCGCTCATGCTCGGCTACCTGACGACGAGCGTCTTCGCCTACGCGGCGGCCGAGGGCGAGGGCATGCCGAGTCGCTATGCCGGCCTGGCCATGTGTAGCATCTTCGTCCTGGGCCTGGTCGTCCTGCCGTTTTTGCCCGAGACGAAGGGCAAGCCCCTTCCCGAGTGAACCTGGAGGTGATCGACGATGGCGATGGCGACCCCGGACTGGCTGCAAAAGCGCGATGGCCTGCTCAAGCAGAGCATCGATGGCAACGCCTTGACGGTGTACCTCAACAGCGCGCCGCTGTACGTCCTGCGGCCGATCCCCGCTCAGGGGAAATGGGCCTGCCGGATCACGCAGACGAACAACGGCCATCGTCTGGACCAGGCGAGCCTGGCCTACGCCACCCAGGCCGAAGCGTTCCAGGGCGGCCTGCAACAGTTGCAGACCGTCCTGGGCTGGTGACTAACTCAGAGGCGAGCGTGGGGCGTTAGCCCCATGAGCCTTCCTCTCCGCAGCGTGCCGGCACTCATGGGGCTAACGCCCCACGCTCGCCAGGAGACGCTCATCGACAGCGACGCCGAAACCGCCCGCCTCCCAGGCGGGTATCACACCTCGACCCACTCGCCCGGCACGGCGACCATTGCCCGTGTTTCCGTCTCCTCACGCACGCGCTGAACCCAGGCGTGCGCGTCCTGGGCGATGAGCGGGAACGTGTTGTAGTGGATCGGCACGACCTGCCCCGGATGCAGAAAACGCACCGCGCGCAGGGCGTCGTCCGGCCCCATCGTGTAGTTGTCGCCGATCGGCAGGAAGGCGAGGTCGATGCCCTCCTCGCCGATCAGCTTCATGTCGCTGAACAGGCCGGTGTCGGCCGCGTCGTAGATCCGGGTGCCGTCGGCGAAGGCCAGGTGGAATCCGCACGGATTGCCACCGTTGCTGCCATCGGGCAGGGCCGAGCCGTGAAACGCCAGCGTGAACTTGAGCCGACCAAAGGCAAAGTTGTGGCCGCCGCCATGCTGCATGCCGTGAACGCGAGTCAAACCCTGACCTTCCAGCCAGGTCGCGATCTCGTAGTTGGCGACAACCAGCGCTCCGGTTCGCCGGGCGATGGCCACCGCGTCGCCGACATGGTCGCCGTGCCCGTGCGAGATCAGGATGAAGTCCGCCTCCACCTCCTCGGCCTTCATCGCCGCAGTGGGGTTGCCTGTCAGGAACGGATCGATCAGGATACGCCGACCATCGCTCTCCAGCAGCAGAGCGGAGTGACCTAGCCAGCAGAATCGAGTTGCCATCGGTACTCCCTGCAGCAGTCCGAGAAAGGCGTTGCTTCCCCACAATGTAGAATCCGAGAGCGGCCCGGCCACCCTCCCGGAACTGTGAGGTTCACGGCATGCGATACCGTCGGTTCGTTCTCCTCGCCATTCTGGCGCTGCTCCTGCTGGGAGGGCTCCACGTCTACCTCGGATCGTCCAGCGTCCGCGAGCAGATTCGCGAGTGGCTGCGCGGCCGACTCGGCGTCGAGGTCGCCGTCGCCAGTGCCCGCGTCGGCATCGTCGGCACCAGCAGCGCTCATGGTGTCGCCGTCCAGGAGCGCGACCAGGCCGTCACCGCGGCTGCGCCCTGGCTTCACGTTCCGCGAGCCCTGCTCGAACTGAGCCTGCTCGGCATTCTCGGCGGCCATGCCCCGGCCGGCGTCGATCTGCACGAGCCGACGCTTCACCTGCGCTTCGCCGAGTCGGGCCAACTCCTCACCGCCCTGCCTCGGTTCGAGAGCGGCACGGGCTCGACGGCACCTCCCATTCGCATCCATCAAGGTCGGCTCATCCTCGATCAGGCGGGCCGAAAACCATTTGTCCTGACCGGCCTGGAAGGCGAAATCCAGAGCCGCCAGGAATCCGAGACGGTCGCCGGTGGATGCGTGATCACCGGAACCATCACCGACCCGGCCTGGGGTGTCTGGGATCTTCACGCTGACTACCAGCCTCGCGATCGCCGGTTCGTCGTCCAGCTGAAGACGCTGCGCGCGGACCTGACACCGGAGCATTTTCGGTCACTGCCTTTCGTCTCGCCCCGCGTCTGGCAGTCGGTCGAGGTCGGCGGGACGACCGCCGCCGCGCTGACTCTGACGATTCCCATCGGCACACCCGGCGTACGCTACCGGATCGATCTCGACGTGGTCCGTGCGGACCTGTACGTTCCGACGATCGAACTGCGGGCGAACGACGTGGCCGGTCGCGTCCTGATCGAGAACGGGATCGTTCAGTTGCAGCATGTCGCTGGTGACTACGGCGGCGGCCATCTGGAAACGACGGCCCGGCTCGACTTCAGCCGTCCCCCCTCGCAGATGCAGTTCAACATCCAGGCTCGTGACGTTCTCCTGACCGGGCTGCCGAGATCGTGGAAGCTGCCCGGCCAGCTCTCCGGCCAGGTCGATCTGACGGCCGATCTCCTCGTTCGCCTGGAACCGACCGGCGTCCGGACGACCGGCAAGGGGACGGGCACGATCCGCCAGGCCGTCTTCGCCAGCTTGCCCACGCCGCCGCTCTCGCTCCAGCTGATCGCCGACGGGTCGCGCTTCCGCCTGCGACCGATCTTGCCTTCCCTCTTCTCCTTCCCTGCGATGGGGATCGAGCCGAGATAAAGCGGCCGGGTAACTCCCGAAGATGAGAGAAATCACCTCGATTCCGGTCCCTGCGCGGATCGGAGCAGAATCCGTGGTCCGCGCAGACCGGTCAAGCCGATAAAAGGGGTGAAGCCGCCCGGGAGGGGTGGATGCGTGGTAGCGAGAGCAACGGCGCCCGCTCGCCCGGCAACGTCCAACGCCCACGGAGGGAATCGTTGTGAAACCGGTCTGGATTGTCGGTCTATCCGTGCTGTTCGCCGTGGGATGTGCCGGTGGCTACGGGTACAGGCACTGCGATGTCTACACGGCGGGAAGGTCCTCGAATGCCGGCTCGGGTGGCACGGCCGCGTGTCCGCAGTGTGGCTCAGCCGACCCGAGCGTCCAGGTTCTGGCAACGCCGCCGGCCTGCGGTGCCGGGACGTACCAGGGGAGGACGCCGTGGACTCCGCCGACCTTCCCCACCTTCGCGCCACAGCTCCCGGCTAACTCTCCGCCGCCGGCGATGTTCTATGAGCTGCCCGGAAAGACCAACAAGCCTGAGCGGCTCCGCGAAGAGCCCCAGAAGTTCCGCCGGGAGACGTACATCCCGAACGCGCTGCCGAACCTCGCTCCGCCGCCGCCGACCATCCACAGCCTGGACCTGATGCCGCCGTCGGACACCCGATCCATTCCGGTCCAGATTGAGCCGCCGGTGTCCCAGCCCGAGGTGCCGATCTCGACGACGGAGCCTCCCGTGTCCCGGCCTGCGCCGCCGATCTCCACGATCGTGCCGATCCCCACGACCGCGCCGCCGGTCTCCACCAGGGAGCCGCCGCTTTCCCGCGTGGAAACAGCAGAACCCCCACAGGCGAGCCGTAGCCGCTCGCAGTTGTTGCCCCCGATCGTCGAGGCGAACCAACCGGCCGGCCCAGCGCCGAAGTCGCTCCTGCGCTCTCGCGTGATCCCGGTCACCTACTACAACGACACCCCGGAGCCAGCCCCGAAAGCGTCCTCTGGCCCCCGACTGCTGCCGCCGATCATCGAGAGCAAAACGATCGAGCCGGTCCAGAAACCGGAGACGTCCCGTTGACCTTCCGGCCGGGTTCGGCTCCAATAAGAGGAGGGACACCCATCCTCAACCTGGAGGCCCGGGACGATTCATGGCGGACCAGTCGGACGCGCTGCTGTTGAGCCGCTTCCGCGACGGAGACTCCGCCGCTCTGGAGGATCTCCTGGCCCGTTACGAGGTTCCGCTCTACCAGTTCCTGCTCGGCCTGCTGCGCGATCCGCACCAGGCCGAGGACGCCCTGCAAGAGACCTTCGTCCGCGCTCTGGAACGCCTCGAGGAGGTCGATCCGGATCACCTCCGCGGCTGGCTCTTCACGGTGGCCTATCATCAGGCGATGCTTCTTCGCCGTCAGGGCAAGCGAGCCCGAACGACGCCCCTGGTCGATGCCGCCGTGGACGACCCCCGGCCTGGACCGCTGGAGCAGGCGGCCGCCCACGACGAGCAGCGCCGCCTGGCCGATCTGGTCGCCCAGCTCTCTCCGGCCCAGCAGGAAGTGGTCCGCCAGCGAAGCGAGGGGAAACGCTTCGCCGAGATCGCTCGCCTTCTGGGCTGCCCGCTGAACACCGTGCTGGCCCGGATGCATGAAGCCATCAAACGTCTGCGTTTGCTGTGGGGGAACGAACATGGCTGAACGATCCGAAGCGAACGCAACCCTGCGGCACCTGGCCGAGTGGGCTCGCGCCTACACGCGTGGCGAACTCGACGCCACGGAGGCCGCCGCCTTTGAGGACCGTCTGGCCCTCGACCAGGCCGCGCGCGATGCTCTGGTCGCCGCCGTCCAGACCGACCTCGGCCCCGATCCGGCCGCCCTGCGTCCCGATCCGGCCTACCGCCGAGAGGTGATCCGTCGGCTGAGTCCCAACCCCGTGTGGGCCTGGCTGAAGCGGACGGCCGCCGCGATCCGGCCGCCGGTTCGCTGGGGCCTGGCCGGCCTGGCCGTGGTGGCGGTTCTCGCTGTCGGAGTCTGGATGCTGCCCCGACCGGCGTCCGTCGTTCCGACGATCGTCGAGCGGCAGGCGCTTCCGGAGTTGCCATCGGCACCGCTGGTCACGAACATACCGGAGGGGGCCAGCGATCCGAAGAACCTGGCCCGATTCTGGTCCGAGTTGCCGCGCGGCGACCACCTCGTCAAGGCGGTCGAGGAGGAGCAGGCCCGCCGGCTCAAGCAGGACGTGATCCGACCGGGTCGGCCCGACGCCACGGCGTACCTGCAATCGGATGGGCCCGTGATGCCCTGATCCGCGAGTGTCCAGGGAGGCCGACACATGCGTTTTCTGTCCCTGATCCTGGTCCTGGCACCGCTGGCGAGCCTGGCTGACAGCCCGGCCGCACGCCCCTTGCCGCGTTTCACCGAGGAACGCGAGGCGGCCGCCCGGCATTTCGTCGGCAAGCATCTGCCCGAGTTGCTGCCCCTGCTCGACGACCTGAAGAAGGCCGCCCTGGTGCAGTACGAGCGGGAGATCCGCGGCATCTTCCAGGCGACCGAACTGCTGGCCGAGTTGCAGGGCGATCCGGCCCGCTACAACCTCGAACTGCGGATCTGGAAGGCCGAGCAACTCGCCGCCGCCCAGGTGGCACGCCTGGCCACGGGAGCCGCCAGCCCGCCGATCTCGGCCCAGAACCGCCTGAAGACCCTGGCTCGCGAGCTGGTCGAACTGGACCTCGCCGTCCTGCAACTGAAGGCCGAGCGTCTCGAACGCGAACTGTCCCTCACCCGCGACGCCCTGGCCCGGAGCCGCGATCAGGTCGATCGCGACGTTCGGCTCCGCTACGAAAATCTTCTCGAATTATCGCACCGGCACGAGAAATGATCGGCCGCCGATTCCGAAGTACAGTTCGGTGGCTAGAATGACGTGGACGAGCCGTCGAACAGACGGCATACTACCCGATGAATTCCACCCGATAACCAAGGAGAGCCCACGGTATGCGTCATGAACGAGACAACGATGGTTGGCTGATGCGGCGCGAAGCGGAAGCACCGGCGTACGGCAGCGACCGCGCGCTCTTCATCCAGCGCACCTACTTGCACCTGGCCGGCGCAATCCTGGCGTTCATTGCGCTGACCTACGTGCTGCTCAACGTGATGGACCCCCAGCCGATTCTTCGGCTGCTGTTCAGCGGCGGCCAGATGGGCTGGCTGGTCGTTCTGCTCGCCTTCATGGGCGTCAGCTACGTCGCTCAGTCGTGGGCCCGCTCGAACACCTCGCGGACCATGCAGTACATGGGCCTGGGCCTGTTCGTCGTTGCCGAGGCGATCATCTTCCTGCCGTTGCTGTACATCGCACAGCACTTCTACCCTGGCGCGATTCAGCAGGCGGCCATTCTGACCCTGGCGGTCTTTGGTGGGCTGACGGTCACGGCCTTCGTTTCCAAGAAGGATTTCTCCTTCCTGGCACCGATCCTGAGCATCGGCTTCCTACTGGCTCTGGGCGTGATCGTCGCGGGCATTCTCTTCGGCTTTACCCTGGGCCTGTTCTTCTGCTTCGCGATGGTGGCCCTGGTCGCCGGTAGCATCCTGTACGAGACGAGCAACCTCCGGCTCTACTACAACCCGGACCAGTACGTGGCGGCGGCCCTGGGCCTGTTCGCCTCGGTGGCCCTGCTCTTCTGGTACATCTTGCAGATCGTGATGTCGATGCAGAACCGCAACTGAGCGGCTGCGATCACCCACGGGGCCGTCCGACCTGCGGGTCCGACGGCCTCGTGCCGTTCTCGCCCGACGAGGAGCCCCGGCATGGCCGAACTGACCCGCTTCCTGGAAGACATCGCCGCCGAGCCCGACGACGAGGCCCTCCGGCTCATCTTCGCCGACTGGCTCCAGGATCAGGACGATCCTCAGCTGGAGGCCCGCGGCAACTTCATCCGCCTGCAGTGTGAGGTGGAACGTCTGCCGGCTGGAGATGTCCGCGTCGTCGAACTCCAGCAGGAACTGGGCCGTCTCCAGAGCCAGTATGCCGCGGACTGGCTCGGCCCCCACGCCCACCTGATGCGGCACTGGCGGTTCCGTCGCGGCATGCTGGAGGAGGTCACGCTTCCCGCCACCGTTTTCCTTGGACAGGCCGATTCCTTCCTGCGCGACCATCCGATTCGTCACCTGCGACTGATCGACGTTCAGGGACAGATCACGCGACTGGCCGGCAGTCCGGCCCTGGCCCGCCTGGCGACCCTCGATCTGACCGACTGCGGCCTGGGCGACGGCGAACTGGGCACCCTCCTCGCCTCGCCGCACCTGACCGGCCTCGACACGCTCGTCCTCGATGGCAACCGACTGTCCGTGGAGATCATCCGCCGCCTGGCCCGCTGGTCGGGAGTCGGCCGACTGCGTCGTCTGGGCCTGTCCGGCAACCGTCTGGGCCCCAGCGGCATGGAGGCGCTCGCCGCCAGTGACGCCTTCGTGTCACTCCAGGTGCTCACGCTGAACGACACGGTCCTGAGTACACCCGGAGTGCAGTTACTGGCCACGGCCCGGAAGCTGCCGGCGCTGACGCATCTGCAATTGAACCGCAACGGCATGAACGAGGCCGGCGTCCGCGCCCTGGCACGTTCGCCGCTGCTGGCCCAGCTCGAAAGCCTGGAGCTGGCCGACAACAGCCTCGGCGACGCAGGCGGCGAGGAATTCGCCCGTTCCGGCCAGACGCGAAAACTCCGCACGCTCTCGCTGGCGCGCACGCTCATCTCCCGGAACGCCGCTCGCGCCCTGGCCGAGTCGCCGGGGTTGACCCAGTTGGTCCATCTCGATCTGTCGCACAATCCGCTACGCGAGGCGGGGATGCAGCATCTCTCCCGCGCTCCGCTGCTGGCTCATCTGGAGTATCTCGACCTGACCGGCCTGGAGATCGGCGACGCGGGAGCCAGGGCCCTGGGCGCATCGCCGCTGCCCCGATCGCTCCGCACGCTGCACCTGGCCGCGAATGGCTTGCGCGCCTTTGGCCTGCGGGACCTGCTCGACAGTCCGGCCCTGCGTGGACTGCACCAGCTCAACCTGACCGGCAACCGCGTCGGCGACGTCGGAGCCAACGCTCTGGCCCACGCCTGCCGGATGCGGGATCTCGTCGTTCTGCGTCTGCGCAACAATGGCCTGACCGACGAGGGCGCCCGCGCCCTGGCCCGGCTGACCGACCTGCCCGCCCTGCGCGATCTCGACCTTGGCAACAACGACATCGGTCCGATCGGTCTCGACGTCCTGAGCGCGTCCCCCCTGTGGAAGCAGCTCCGCCACGTCGATCTGGAAGGCAACGAAACCAGAAACGATGAACGATGAACGATGAACGGAATGCTTGACTCATCGTTCATCGTTCATCATTCATCGTTCCAAAGGTGAGGGCCAACTCCTTCCCGCCTGGATACAATGCCATCTCGATCACTCCACCCGCACGACCGGAACCGAGTCATGGCACCTCTACGCATCCTGATCATTGGCGCACACCCGGACGACGTGGACATCAAGGCCAGCGGTACGACCGCTCTGTGGACGCAGGCCGGCCATACCGTTCTGCTGATCAGCTTCACCGACGGCGGTGGCGGTCATCAGACCCAGCGACGGCCGGCGATCGTCGAGCGCCGTCGGGCCGAGGCAAAGGCCGCCGGGGCCGTGGTCGGCGCGGACTACCAGGTCCTCGACTTCCCCGATGGCGAACTGCAACCGACGCTGGAGGCACGCTTCGCCCTGATCCGTCTGATCCGTCGCTTCAATCCCGACCTGATCCTGACGCATCGGCCGAACGACTACCATCCCGATCATCGCTACACGGCCCAGCTGGTGCAGGACGCGGCCTACATGATCACGGTGCCGGCCATCTGTCCTGATGCTCCGCACCTGGCCCGCAACCCGGTCATCATGAGCTTCAGCGACGACTTCAAGAAGCCGGCCCCGTTCGTGCCGGACGTCGTCGTGGACGTCGGCTCGGTGTTCGAGAAGATGATGGACATGCTGCACTGTCACGTGTCGCAGTTCTACGAGTGGCTGCCGTATAACAGTGGCACGCTCGATCAGGTTCCCACTGGCGACGCCGAGCGGCGGGCGTGGCTCGCCGAGCGCATGCGGAAGCGGATTCGACCGCTGGCCGATCGCTATCGCGAGAAGCTGGTGCAGGCTTACGGCCCGGAGGAAGGCCGCAAGGTCGAGCTGGTCGAGGCGTTCGAGCTGTCCGAGTACGGCATGCCGCTGGACGCGGCGACGAAGGCGCGGCTGTTCCCGTTCCTGCCGGCCGTGGCCGGGGCGAGTGACAGCGCGTCGTCGCTGGTGCAGGAGTGGGTGGACCTGCGGACGGATGATTAGGCTGACGATTGCTCCGGGGCTCGCGCGGGTGGTATACTTCACGAATGAAGATGAGGAAGTAACCATGAACATTGTCACCCTCGAAGCTCAGCCGGAACTAGAACTGAACGACGCGGTGCGCGCGTATCGCCCGCGCGGCGAGTTGCTCTACGCGAGTTTCGACGCTGCTGCTCTGGACGGGCTGGTCGAAACGGCGACGACGGCGAACGCCCGGGCGATCGTGGTGAACTTACCCGACGTCCGCTTCATTTCGGCCCATGCCATGGGCGACCTGATGGCGCTGGAGCGACGGCTCGGCCAATCCTGGTGCATGCTGGTCCTGCTCGTCGAGAACGTCTCGCTGCGTGAACTGTTGCTGGGTGCCGGTCTCAACCGCCGATGCGTCATCGCCGCCTCGCGCGGGGAACTAATCGAACGGCTACAGTTGATCACCAACCCGCCCGACGAGGGGCTAACCGAGGAAGCCCTGGCCGAGGCGCGAACAGCCAACGTATCCATCGAAGACATCCTGCGCGAGGCGAACCTGTGAGCCCACCGGCCCACCCGCCACCGCTCTACCGGGTCGTCCTGCTCGCCAGCGAACGCGAGCGATTGCGACGCTGGCGTGTCTGGGCAGTTGCATGCGGCGGCCAGATCCTGGACGACTTCCTCCGCACCGCCCGTACCGTTCAGTATCGACTCGGCTACGAACCACTCGAATGGGGCGACCACCACTATACCCTGCACCACCTCGACCTCGATGTGAAGTTTGCCACCTACTTGATGTTCAACGTCGATTACGCCGTCTCGGAACGGCACCGTATCGTCTACGTCCGACGGTTCCTGTTCGTCACCAGCTACCCGCATGGCCAGCCGCCTGCGGACGAGCGGGAGACGCCATCTTCTTGACTGAGGAGCCCCATGCCCTGGCGTGTCGTCGAGCGTCGAATCGGCCGGGCCGGCAGCGTCAAGCAGCGCACGGGTCGGCAGCGCGACTGGGACCGCAGGTACGGCTCCGATAACTGGGCCGTCGGCTACGTCCTTGACGGCGAGTTCGTCTTGCAGGAACAGGCCCTCGAATCGATCTACTACGCCAGCTACGCCGCCCACTTCCACGACCATCCCGAGGACCTGGAAGAACTCATCCGCCTGGCCCGGGTTCTGCGCAACCCCCACGCCGTGGCGACGACCGGCGTCGATCTCCAGGTGCCGGCGATCGAGCAGTACCTCCAGCGCCACGGCCTGGTGCTTCAAGGCCACGAGGTCGTGGACATCGGCTCCTGGCAGGGGGAGCGTTCGCACCCGATCAGTGTCCGCCTCAGCCCACTGACGATCCGCTGCGTCGCCGATCCGAAGCGGACGCTGGAACAGTTCTGGCAGGAAGAGAAATGCCTCGCCGTCTGGATCGAGGAAGAGGAATAGCGAATGTTCGACCTCCCCGGCAAACTCGCCCTCCGCTCCACGAAGGGGGAAATCGACGGCATCAACCACGCCATCAACAGGGGCGGCTTCCCGCCCTGAAAACACCGAGAGCCGACACCTTGCGGTGGTCGGCCCTCGGGGAGCAGGCAACGGCCGGGGCGAACCGGCCCGTGTGTCGCTCAGATCAGTTCCGCGATCGGCTTGCCGCCGTTGATCATCGGCGTCGGCCGGCCGCTCGGGTCGTTGTAGTGCAGGTCCTGCGGCATGCCGAGGACGTGGAATACCGTCGCCATCAGGTCTTGCGGCGTGATCGGCGTCGTCTTGGGATGCTCGGCCCGCTCGCTCGACTGACCGATCGCCTGGCCCATCCGCAGGCCGCCACCGGCCAGGGCCAGTGTCGAGAGCGGTGCCCAGTGATCGCGGCCCGCTCCGCCATTGACACGCGGCGTCCGACCGAACTCGCCCGTGATGACCAGCAGCACGTCCTGATCCATCCCCCGATCACGCACGTCGTCCAGAAACGCGCTGACGGCGTGATCGACCTGCTTGCCGAGGTTCTTCATCCCATCGGCGATCTTGCCGTGCATGTCCCAGCCGCCGAACTGCACCGTGACGAAGCCGACGCCGGCCTCGACCAGTCGCCGGGCCAGCAGCAGTTGCCGACCCAGACCGTTGCCGTATCGGTCGGCGACACGCGGTTCCTCCCGCTTGACATCGAACGTCTCGCGAGCCTTGCTCTGGATCAGATCGAAAGCCTGAGCGTCGAACGCGTCCAGACCAGCGACCAGACCGCTCCGGTCCGCCTCGCGGTTGAAATCGTCGAACTCCTTCAGCAGGGCGCGACGATCGGACAGTCCCTCGATCGTCGTCTTCAGGTTCATGTTGGCGCGGGCGCTGCCGCTGGTATCGAACGGAGCATAGGCCGAGCCGAGCCAGGCCGGGCCGTCACCGAGAATGCCGTTGAGACGGACGTAGGTCGGCAGGCCAGTCTGTGGGTTGTTCGCTCCACGGTGGCGTGACAGGATCGAGCCGAGGCCGGGCTTGACCGGGGCCTGGCCGTTGTCGGCCGGCGGGAAGTCGTAGCCGGTCATCACCCAGTGGGTGCCGCCGCCGTGGCCCGAGTTGCGATGCGCGAACGAACGGACGACCGCCAGCCGGTCCATCCGCTCGGCCATGCGGTCGAAGACGCCGCCGAGTTCGATGCCGGGAACGTTGGTCTGGACCGCGCCGACGGTGCTGCGGAACTCGGCCGGGGCCGACATCTTCGGGTCGAAGGTTTCGACGTGGGTTGGCCCGCCGCCCAGCCAGAGCCAGACGACGGAGGTCGAGCGTGTGGTCTGGCCCGTGGCGCGAGCCCGGGCTCGTGAGCGGAGCAGGTCGGCCAGTGTCAGGCCGCCCAGTCCCAGGGCCCCGATCTTGAGGAAGTCACGGCGGTTCGTGCCATCGCACTGGCCGGCCTTGCGGGAACTGAAGAGCGGAAACATGGACAGGTCCTCGTGAGGACTCTCGGTCTCCGCGGGACGGAAGCCGACGGGAGGCAGGAAGCCGGCAGTCCCGGGTGAGGGTCCCGAAAACGGTAGCCATAACCAAGCCTACCCCGGCAGCCTCCGGCCCGTCAAGCGCCGGGCCGGAGAAAAGCAGATCAGTCCTCGACAAAAAAGAGTGGACCTTCGATCAGGTCGCTTGCTACACTTTCCCCATCTCCCCTGACCGGACGCGCAACAGGCGGTTGCCTCATGAACGACCTCGCAAACGTGGTCATCTACACTGACGGAGCGTGCCTGGGCAATCCCGGCCCGGGCGGGTTCGCGGCCGTTCTGCTCCTGGGCGAACACCGACGCGAGCTGTCCGGTGGCTACGCTCACACGACCAACAACCGAATGGAACTGCTGGCCGCCATCCACGCTCTGGAGGCGCTGAAACGCTCCTGCCACGTCACTCTGTACAGCGACGCTCGCTACCTCGTCGATGGCATGGCTCGTGGCGTCTCGGGAGCGGCCGCGAACCGAGATCTCTGGCGACGGCTGCTCGCTCTTTGTCGGCAGCACGAGGTCGAGTTCATCTGGGTTCGCGGTCACACCGGCAATGTGGAGAATGAACGATGCGATGTCCTCGCCACGTCCGCGGCTCGGGGAGAGGACCTGCCGGTTGATGAGGGATACCAGCGGCAACAGACGGCCCAACCCACCCTGTTCGACACGATGGCGGGGGCCGGTTCGTCGGGATGACGCGGGGTCGGTGGCGGGGGGATCCGAATATTCTGGCGAAGCCTCCGCCGCTTGCCGTACAGTGTGCCTGTCGATCTTCTCCCGGTGGAGGCTCCGCCATGATTCGCGTTCTCGGCCTGTCGCTGTTGCTCGCGTCGTTGACTGCTCTGCTCGCGCAGGAAAAACCCGCACCGAAGGACGTGCCGCCGTTCACGCTGCCGCCCGGGTTCATCGCCGAGAAGGTCGCCGGGCCGCCGCTCGTCTTGCACCCGACCATGGCCGGCTTCGACGAGGCCGGCCGACTTTTCGTCGCCGAGAACATCGGCACCAACAGCCGGGCCGCCGAACTGCTCAAGAAACTCCCCTCGACCGTCCACCGTCTCGTCGATAGCAACGGCGACGGCCGCTTCGATGACCACTCCACGTTTGCCGACCAGCTGACCTTCCCGCAGGGGGCTCTCTGGCTCGGCGGCAGCCTCTACACCTGCTCGCCGCCCAGCGTCTGGAAGTTCGACGACCCGAAGCACACCGGCAAGGAACAGGGTCGCACCGAACTGGTGACGAAGTTCGACTTCACTGGCAACGCCGCCGACACGCACGGGCCGTTCCTCGGCCCCGATGGCCGACTCTACTGGTGCGACGGTCGGCATGGACATGAGATTGTCACCCGGGAAGGACACACCCTGAAGGGAAAGGCCGCCCGCATCTTCCGCTGCCGACCGGACGGCCGCGAGGTCGAGTACGTCTGCGGCGGCGGCATGGACAATCCGGTCGAGGTCGTCTTCACCGACGAGGGCGAACCGATCGCCTGTGTCGATCTCTTCCAGTCGTCGCCGGCCCGCATGGACGTGCTGCTCCACGCCATCGAGGGGGGCGTCTTTCCGCACTATCAGCCCGTTCTCGGCGAGTTCAAGACAACCGGGCCACTGCTCCCGCCAGCCGTCGAGCTGGGCTGGGTCGCCCCGGCCGGCATGTGCCGTTATCGTGGCTCCGCGTTCGGCGCTGCGTTCCGGGGTAACCTCTTCCTCTGTCAGTTCAACACCCACAAGGTCGTTCGCGTCATCCTGGAGCGGAGCGGCTCGACGTTCACTGGCAAGGTGGAAGATTTCCTCACCTCGACCAACCCCGACTTCCACGCGACGGACGTGCTGGAGGACGCCGACGGCTCGCTGCTGGTGATCGACACCGGCGGCTGGTTCCGCATCGGCTGCCCGACCTCGCAGATCGCCAAGCCGGAGATTCCGGGCAGTATCTGGCGTGTCCGCAAGGCCGACGCTCCACGGATCGACGATCCGCGTGGTGCGAAACTGGCCTGGGACAAAGCGTCTCTCGCCGACCTGGCTCGCCGCCTGGAAGATGGTCGGCCCGTGGTGCGCGATCGGGCCATCCAGGCCCTGCGCGAACGCGGCGATGACGCCATCCTAACACTGGGGCAGATCCTGGCGAAACACCCGAACGAGGCCGTCCGGCGCGACGCCCTCTGGACCCTGGCCGGGATTGACACGGCCCGGGCCCGGTCGGCCGCGGCCGAGGCGCTCCACGATGCCAGCGTCTCGGTTCGTCAGGTGGCCGTACGCGTGGCTGGCCTCAATCGGTACGCTCCGGCCCGAGACGTTCTGCAAGAGCGCGTCGTGAAGGGGACTCCACCCGAACGGCGTGAGGCGGCCGTCGCCCTGGGTCGGATCGGCGACAAGGCCGCGGTTCCGGCCCTGATTCGCGGTCTGGAGTCGGCCAGCGATCGCATCCTCGAACACTCCCTGATCTACGCCCTGATGCAACTCGGTGACATCGAGGCGACACGGAAGGGACTCGACAGCCAGAATGCCGCCGTGCAGAAGGGCGTGCTGGTCGCCCTGGATCGGATCGACCCGGCGTCCCTGAAACCAGCCGACGTGCTGCCCCGGCTGGAGAGCGCCGACGCGAACCTGCGGACGGCCGCGCTCGACCTGGCGACCGCGCGGCCGGAATGGGCCGGCGAACTCGTCGGCTGGGTCGAGAAGGCGTTCACGGGCGACCGTGTGCCAGCTCCGGCCTTGCGTTCGGCCATCGCTCGCCTCGCCGCCACGCCGCCGATGCAAGAACTGATCGGCCGACTCCTGATGAACGAGAAGCTGGCCGACGCCCGCAGTCGGCTCCTGCTCGAAGAGATCGCCCGACTCACGCTGGCGAAGACGCCGCCTGCCTGGGTGCCGGGCCTGCGTCGTCTGCTGGGGAGCGGCGCGGTCCCGCTCCGCTGGTCGGCGGCCACGGCCATCCGGGCCCGCAACCTCGATGTCTGTGACGACCTGCTGTCAGCCATCGCCGGCAGCAACAAGATCGAGGGCGAACTGCGCACCCTGGCCCTGGCGACGCTCGGCACCCGATTGAAGCCGGTGCCGGCCGAGGCGTTCGCGTTCCTCCGTTCTCGGCTGGCCGAATCCCGGCCGCCGCTGGAGCGACTCAGTGCCGCCCAGGCTCTCGGAGTACTGGCCCTGAGCGAGGCACAACGCCAGACGCTATGCGACGATCTGCCGAAGCTCGGCCCGCTGGAACTGCCGCCGATCCTGGCTGCCTTCGAGCCGTCGAGCGACGACACGACCGGCAAGCGTCTCGTCGCATCCCTGGAGAAAGCCGCCGGCCTCACGGCGGTGACACCCGGTCGTCTCACGAAGACGCTGGCGAACTTCCCACCCGCCGTGAAGTCGGCCGCCGGGCCGCTCTTCGATCGCATCCTCGGCGAGGCCAAGGAGCAACTCGCTCGCCTGAGCGATCTGGAGAAGACGCTACCGACCGGCGAGGGCCGACGCGGCCGGAGCGTCTTCTACGGAGCGAAGGCCGTCTGCTCGGCGTGCCACACGGTCAACGGCCAGGGCGGAGCGATCGGGCCGAATCTGTCGAAGATCGGCACCATCCGCACCGAGCGCGATCTGCTCGAAGCGATTCTCCTGCCGAGCGTCAGCATCGTTCGCGGCTACGAGACATTTCAGGTTTCACTCAAGGATGGCCGCCAGGTGGTCGGTCTACTCACGGCCGAGACGCCCGAGAGCCTGACGCTGATCAACGCCGAGCGGAACGAGGTGCCCCTGGCCCGGTCAGCGATCGAGAGCCTCGAACCGACGCGAACCTCGCTGATGCCGGCCGGGCTCGACAAGCAGTTGAGCCATCAGGAGATCGCTGACCTGCTGGCGTTCCTGAAGGGGCTGAAATGAGGTGGCGATGCTGCTCCTGCTGACGCTCCTGGCCGCGGCCCCACCGGAGGGGCCGGTGCCGGCCAGCCTGCATGGCCGGTGGCGCATCACCGCCGAGATGGTCGAGGGCGTGACGATCCCGGAGGCCCGGCATCGTGATCTGCGCATCGAGATCGACGCCGGCAGCCTGCGACTCCGTGACGGCGACGCCGTTCTGGAGTGCAAGGCCGGGGTCGAGCCGAACCTGCGTGTCCTGGCGATCACCCCGCGCAGCGGCAGCAAGGCGGATCGTCCGTTCGTCGGCATCTACTTCGTCTCGGGCGATCTGCTCCGGATCTGTCTGCCGCGTGAGCCCGGCCTCGAACCTCCGACGGACCTGTCCGCGCGGGCCGGCTCCGGTCGGATTCTGATCACCCTTCGTCGAGCGGAGTGACGCATGCGTGTCATCGCACTGCTGGTGCTGACCGCGAGCATCACGATGGCAGGCGACTGGCCCGGCTGGCGCGGCCCGACCGGCAGCGGCGTCTCGGACGAGAAATCGGCTCCGCTCACCTGGAGCGCGACGAAGAACGTCCGCTGGAAGACGGCCCTGCCTGGCGAGGGAGCGTCGTCGCCGGCCATCGCGGATGGCCGGATCTACCTGACGGCTGCCCACGAGAAGGGGGCTCGCCGCGTCGTCCTCGCCCTGGACGCGGCGACGGGCAAGCTCCTCTGGCAGCGTGAATTCCGTGACGCGGACCCCGAACGCTCGTCGGCCCTGACCGGCCATGCCGCACCGACGCCGGCGACCGATGGCAGGCACGTCGTCGCCTTCCTCGGCAATGCCGGCGTCGTCTGTCTCGATCGTGACGGCCGGCTTCTATGGCACAAGCCCCTTGGCGGGTTCGACTGCGAGCTGGGCCTGGCGTCGTCGCCCATGCTGCACGGCGGCCGCGTCTTTCTGACCTGCGACCATGACGGCGACCGGTTCACGTCCTTCGCTTCGTACCTCGTCGCGCTCGACCTGGCCACGGGCAAGGAGGTGTGGAAGGCCGAGCGCCGCGAACAGGGCCGGAGCTGGGCGACGCCGCTCATCATGCCGATGACATCGGACCGTCACGAGCTGATCATCGCGGGAGACAACGGCGTGCGTTCCCATGATCCCGCGACCGGCAAACTCCTGTGGAGCGTGGCGGGCCTGGAAACCTGGGTGGCTCCGTCGCCGATCCGGGCGGGCGCGGTGGTCATCGCCGCATCGGGCCGCAACGGCCCAGTCCTGGCGATCGAGCCGGGCAAGCCCGAGGGGAAGCGACTCCTCTGGAAGAAGCGGAACGGTGGGCCGTACATCTGCTCGCCGGTCGTCTGGGGCGATCTCCTCTATCTGCCTCACGAGACGGGCCTGCTGCTGTGCGTCGAACTGGCCACGGGCCGGGAAGTCTACCGCGAGCGGCTCGACGGCAAGTTCCTCGCCTCGCCCCTGGCCGTCGCCGGCCGACTCTACTGGACGGACGAGACGGGCACGACACGGGTCATCCGGGCGGGCCGCAAGTATGAGGAACTGGCGAGCAACCCGCTTGGCGAGGAGGTGCGCGCCTCGCCGGCCCTGGTCGAGGGCGTCCTCTACCTGCGCGGCGAGAAGCATCTCTACGCGATCATTGAACCGCGACCCTGACGACCGATTCCGGTAGGATATCGCTGATCCGCCCGTGATCCATCATCGAGGGACCGCTTCATGCGCATGCTTCGACCGTTCGCCGGCCTCACGCTGGCCGTGCTGGGCCTGTTCGTTTTCGCGAACACCGCCTCGGCCGGCCTGGACGAGTACGTCAAGAAACCTGATGACGCCTTCACCTGGAAACTGCTCAGGACGACGGAAACCAACCAGGGAACCGTCTACACCCTGCACCTGGTGTCGCAGGTATGGCACGACATCCCGTGGGACCACGATCTCCAGGTCTACCTGCCGAAGGGCGTCAAGCCGACGGCGACGATGTTCCTCTGGAACCAGGGCGGTTCGATCAACCCCAAACGCGGCACGTTCGGCATGGAACTGGCCACGAAGATGAAGGCCCCGGTCGCCTTCCTCTTCGGCATCCCGAAGCAGCCACTGTTCGACGGCAAGAAAGAAGACGCGCTCATCGCCGAGACGTTCCTTCGCTATCTGAAGACGAAGGACGAGTCCTGGCCGTTGCTCTTTCCGATGGTCAAGAGCCTGGTCCGGGCGATGGACACGCTCCAGGCGTTCGCGAAGCAGGAGTGGAAGACGGAGGTGACGAACTTCGTCGTCGCCGGGGCGTCGAAACGGGGCTGGACGACCTGGCTGACGGCGGCGGCCGATCCGCGCGTCAAGGCGTTCCTGCCGCTGGTCATCGACACGCTGCGCATGACCGATCAGATGGACCATCAACTGAAGTCGTACGGTGCGTACAGCGAGCAGATCGCCGACTACACGCGGGCCAAGCTCGTGCCCATTCCCGACACGCCCGAGGCGAAGCGTCTCTGGTCGTTCATCGATCCGTGGCACTACCGGGACCGCTACAAGCAGCCGAAGCTGCTGATCAATGGCACGAACGATCCGTACTGGACGCAGGACGCTCTGAACCTCTACTGGAACGACATCCCCGGCGACAAGTGGGTTCTCTACGTCCCGAACGCCGGTCACAATTTGCAGCAGAAGGACCCGGCGAATCCGCTGCCGGACCTGACGCGTGCGCTCAACACGCAGGCGGCGTTCGCCCGGCACATCATCCACGACATTCCGATGCCGAAGGTGAAATGGAAGCACGAGGGGAAGAACCCCGCGATGCACCTGGAAGTTGAGACAGACACCGTGCCGAAGGCGGCCCGGTTCTGGTCGGCGACGGCTCCGACCCGCGACTTCCGCCAGGCGACCTGGACCGCGACCCCCGTGAAGGTGGACGGCAAGAGTCTGCACATCGACCTGAAGACGCCGGCGGAGGGCTACATCGTCTTCTTCGCGGAGCTGGAATACGAGATCGACGGGATGCCGTACTTCCTCTCGACCCAGCTGCGGATCGCGGGGAAGTAACGACACCCCGATAAGTCAGCTGGCAGTGCTGGCGAGCGGCGCGGCGTTAGCCCGCCGGTTCTTCA
>CAYYJM010000020.1:22487-41871 GCA_964471755.1 uncultured Alcaligenaceae bacterium | reverse complement strand
CCCGTTAGCCGGACGCGCCAGCGACGGATGTGGCGATCCGTCGCTGGCGCGTCCGGCTAACGGGCGTTCAGCCAGCGACGGATGTGGCGACCCGTCGCTGGCGCGTCCGGCTAACGGGCGTTCAGGCCCGTTTCGAGTCGATCCGGAACAGCAGACCGAAGATGATCACGCCGGCGATCACCCCGTAGGCCGGCACCAGCCAGAAGCGATACCAGTCCACCTGGTTGACGAGCGAGTTGACCGTGAACGCCTGGTTCATGTACCCCGACAGGATACTGCCCAGCCACATGCCGACGCCGTAGGTCAGCAGTGAGAACAGGGCCTGGGCACTGGCGCGGATCTCCTTCGGGGCCGTGTTATCGACGTGGATGAACGCCGCCGCAAAGAAGAAGTCGAAACAGACGCCGTGCAGCAGGACGCCGACGAAGATCGCCCAGAACGGCCCATCCGGGAAGGCGGCACTGAACAGCAGGTAACGCAGGCCCCAGCAGAGCATGCCGAAGACCAGCACCCACTTCATGCCGAAGCCGATCAGGAACAGGGGCAGCAGCGGCAGCAGAAACATCTCGGCGATCTGACCCCAGAGCATCGTGTTGGCCGGGTTGATGGCCACGCGCTCGAAGGTCACCGTTAGCGTCTCGCCCGCCTTGCGCGGAGTGTCGAGAACGCCCCCCTCGGGGAGTTCCGTCTCGCGGCCCGTGGCCCAGTCTTCCTTGCCATCCGCGCCGGCTTTCTTCTCCTGCACCGCGACGCTGGTGCTATCCGTGGTTGCGAGCGAGATCCCCGTGACAGTGCCGTCCGCAGCTGTTTCGACCTCGATCGCCTCCTGAACGGGTGGATTGAGAACGCGTCGGACAGCGGGCCCGACCGGGGTTTCCTTGCCGTCGGCTCCCTTCGTGGTCCGGGTGATGGTGACCGACTTGACGTTGATCAGGGTCGCGGTCGTGGTGGCCGGTTTGTCCGTGTCGCCGAACTGGAGCTTGATCGTCTCGGTGCCCTGGAAGTAACCCTGGACCGCGCCGGGCACCATGCGAGCATCGCTCTGTTGCAGGAAGGACGGCGTGTTGGAGTAGTAGAAGGCCAGGACGATCGTCAGCAGGCCCGAGACGACGAAGAAGACGGCGAACGACCAGTTGCGGAAGAGTCCGAACGCACCGATGAACGGCAGCGGCTCGCCCGGCTTGCCCGTCGGCGGCGTGTGCGGCAGCAGGAAGCTGAACAGACCCAGGACGACCGACAGGCCAGCGGCCAGCAACAGCGGCTGGTTCGAGTCGAGGTTGAGCGTGAAGCCGACGACGAGGTTCGACACGATCCAGCCGATCGTGCCCCAGACGCGCAGGCCGGGGAAGTCACGCGTCGCATCCGGGACGTGCGTGAACGAGATCGAGTTCGCCAGGGCCAGCGTCGGGTTGTAGATCAGGGCGTAAAGAAGCGAGACCGTGAAGTAGAGGGGAAACCCCGTGTCGTAGCCCAGTTGCGCCTGCCAGAAGAGGACGGCCGCACCGAGCAGGTGAAGGATGGCCATGAGCCGCTCGCTGGCCATGAAACGGTCGGCGAGCAGACCGACCAGCATCGGCGAGATGATCGCGCCCAGGGCCATGTTGCCGAAGATCCAGCCCGCCTGGCCGCCGCTGAAACCGATCTTGAGCAGATAGGTGAAGAAGACGACGAACCAGGCCCCCCAGACGGCGAACTGCAGGAACATCATCACCGATAGACGGAGACGGACGTCCATGCTCAGGGGCGGTTTCGAGATCGATGCGGTAGCCATGCTGCCCTTTCCCGCGGTGCGACGGAGTGCCAACGTGCCGGATTGGAGTGGAATCTACGGATCAATCCCGTCCGCTGCAACGGTTTTCCGCACGGGAGCATCTGACGCCAGGGCCCGCGTGATCGCCTCGACATCGTAGACGCAGCCGGCCCAGGTACCGCCCGACACGGCTTGCAGCGCGGCCCACAGGCGCGTGTCCTCCGGCAGAGCCGGGTCCGGGGCGAGGTCCGGGCGCGGCGATCGACGCGCCAGAATGCGCGCTCCCTCGTCCGGCCCGACGATCGGTCCATCCGCCTCGCCGACGAGATCGACGCTTCCCTCCAGGTTGTTCCGGTCGATGATGATCTGAATGCGGTCGCCGTCGCGGACCTTGCCGATCGGCCCGCCCGCGAGCGCCTCCGGGCCGACATGGCCGATGCACGCTCCCGTTGAGACGCCCGAGAAGCGAGCATCGGTGACCACGGCGACGTGTTTGCCGAAACTCAGGTGCTTCAGCGCCGACGTGACCTGATACGTCTCCTCCATGCCGGAGCCCATCGGCCCCCGGCAGATGAGGACCAGCACGTCGCCCGCCTGGATCTGGTGGTTCTTGATCGCCGCGATCGCCGCCCGCTCCGTCGTGAAGACCCGGGCCGGTCCCACCTTGCGGTAGACGCCATCCGGGTCAACCACGCTCGCGTCGATGGCCGTACTCTTGATGACCGAACCTTCCGGCATCAGGTTGCCACGCGGGAAACAGACCGTCGAGGTCAAGCCGCGTTCACGGGCCTGGTCGGGTGCCAGGATGACGTGGTCGGGGTCGATGTTCTGCTTCTCGCGCAGGACCTCGCGCAGCCGTTGCCGGCGTTCGGACGTCTCCCACCAGTCGAGGACTGCACCGAGCGGCTCACCCGTCGCGGTCAGGGCGTCGAGATCGAGCAGATTCAGACGGCGAAGGTGGAGCATGACCTCGGGCACACCGCCGGCCAGGAAGACCTGCACGGTGGGATGCCCGATCGGCCCGTTCGGCAGGGCATCGACCAGACGCGGGACGCGACGATTGATCGCTGTCCAGTCCTCGACCGTCGGCCGTTTCACGCCGGCCTGATGAGCGATGGCGGGAATGTGCAGCAGCAGATTCGTCGAGCCGCCGAAGGCCGCATGGAGGACCATCGCGTTGTGGAACGCCGCAGGCGTCAGAACGTCGCGGACGCTCCGCTTGAGGTCACGCTGACGGACCAAAGCCCGGGCCGAGCGTCGCGCCTGTTCCAGCCAGATTGGCTGGCCGGAGGGGGCCAGAGCCGAGTGAGGCAGGGCCAGGCCAAGAGCCTCGGCGACGACCTGCGACGTGGCCGCCGTGCCGAGAAACTGGCAACCGCCGCCCGGCGAGGCGCACGCCCGGCAGCCAGCCTCGGCGGCCTCCTCCAGGGTGAGAGTGCCGTGCATGAACCGGGTGCCGATTGTCTGCACCTTGCCAGCATCCTCGCCGTCGCTGGGCGGCAGGGTGACGCCGCCGGGCACCAGGACGCAGGGCAGATCGTGCATCGCTGCCAGGGCCATCATCATCGCTGGCAGGCCCTTGTCACAGGTGGCGACGCCGATGACGCCGGCCCGCGTCGGCAGCGAACGGATGAGCCGGCGCAGGACCATCGCCGCATCATTGCGGAAGGGCAGGCTGTCCATCATGCCCGGCGTGCCCTGCGTCCGGCCATCGCAGGGATCGGTGCAGGCTCCCGCGAACGGGATGCAGCCGAGGGTACGCAACTCGGTCGCGGCCGCCTCGACGAGCAGGTGAACCTCGAAATGGCCGGTGTGGTAGCCCAGAGCGATCGGCGAACCATCCGGCCGACGCAGCCCGCCGGAGGTGCTGAGCAGAAGGATCTCGGGTCGGCCGAGTTCGCCGGGTTTCCAGCCCATGCCAACATCCTGGGTCCAGCCGAACAGGTCGCCACTGGGCCAGTCCCGGAGGATGTCGGCCGTCAGGGGGAGGGCTCCCTCCGGGCCGGGTGCGGCCGACTGCACGTCCAGCACGGCGGAATCGACATCGAGCAACGCGGACAGATCGGCGGACATGATGACTCCGGCGGATTCGCACCACCATTTAGCCGCCGGCTTGCCGGCGGTCTTCGTCCGGCACCGCCGGCAAGCCGGCGGCTAAATGGCCGCCAGCAGACGCAGATGATCCTTCAGAATACACCGATCGGAGACGACGAACATCCCCGCCGTTCGCGCCGTCGCTTCCGCCTCCGGATGGGTGATGCCTTCTTGCAGCCAGAGGGCCGGTCGCGGCTCGGGGAGCCGCAGCGCCGCCTCGACCAGGCCCGGCACGGCATCCGGTCGGCGGAAGACATCGATCAAATCGACCGGCCCAGGCAGATCGGCCAGGCTCGGATAGCAGCGCTGACCGAGAATTTCCGCCTCCATCGGATTGATCGGAATGATACGGTAACCCTGGTCCAGCAAGTAGGTTGCGACGTGATGGCTCGGTCGAGACGGATCGCTCGACAGGCCGACGACGGCGATCGTGCGGACGCGCCGTAGCAGGTCGCGTATTTGCTCGTCGGAAGGCTGGCTCATGAGGCGTTCTCGCTGACCAGGAAATCGTCAACCGGATCGATTGGCACCAGACGCGGCTGAGGCACGACGACCCCTTCCACGCTCCGATGACGATGCTCCAACTGGGCGAAATTCAGACGCAGGAAGCCGTGCAGATTCGGATCCGGTTTGCCGGCGAGGTACTCGCGAGCAAGCTGGGCCATGTGCCGATCGTAGGCCCGCTTCGAGTGCGAGTGCAGGTGCGTCCGTCCCGCATGCCGGCGCAGGTCGCCATCGAACCTGGCGCTGATGTGATACAACTCGTGGAACAGGGTGATGAACTTTTCGTCGAAGGTCTGGTCGAGGAAGCGCGGCAGACAGAACGTCACCAGGTAGAGCATCTCCCGGCCATCGACGACGTAGCGCTGCACCTGGTAGGTGACGTGCTGCCCCTGACGGCGGAGTTGTCCTTCGCGGAAACGCAGCGGCGTTACCCGAGCTTGCAGGCCGTGGGCCTGGCCGTTGCGTGCCTGGGTGATACCAAAGAGAATCCGCCGGGCGTCGATGTGCGCCAGTTCGGGACAGCGCTGGGCGATGTCGGCACAGAGCCGCCGGATGTGGCCGCAGAAGTCGAACGGCCGACCTACCGGGCCGGAGACGTGCCAGGGCGGCGCTTCCAGGCCCATTTCCGGCGTACTCGCTCCAGCCGGCCTTCGGACCGGACGCACGGGCAGTGGACGTTCGAGCGTGTGCCAGCTCAGCACGAACGGCATCACGGGGCGATCTTGCAACGGCGTGGGGTGAGGCACGGCGGTTCTCCTGGGTCGAACCTTCGACGCAGCGACCGAGCAGCGTCCAGTCTGCCATACCGGACTCGATTCCGCGTACTGGAATCCGATTCCTGCCGGGGTTGCTCCCCGGCTCCACCATCCTTGATCCGCAAGTTCCGCAAATCCAGTAAATTTTCCCCGTCCCGTTCCCCGATACGAAGAGTGCAAGGACGCATCGGCCGGGCGCAGACCCGGAGCCACGAGCCGGAGAGGTGGAGAACCATGAAGATGATGAGCCGCCTGCGCAGCTGGTGGCTGGCGATTCTGGGCCTGGCCCTGACGTTGCCCGGAGGCTGTGCCTACCAGACCTGGGTCGCCGGTATGACGCTTCCGTCGGGTCGGTATCTGGATCACCCGCCGCAGTACTTCGCGCCGTCGCCGCCATTCACGCATTCGCGGGAACTTTCGTATCAGGAGCGCGTCTGGGCCTCCCAGCCGGGCGGCGTGGGCGGTCCCAACCAGCCCGGCCTCCCGCCCCAGGTGCCGCCAGTTGTCGGACCCGGCGCGGAGCCCATTGCTCCGTGATCCACGGTCGCCGAGTCGAGTCATCAGCGTTCCCGGGGTGAAAACCCCGGGAACGTTTTGTTCCGGGCGAACGACTCTCCCTTTCTGCTCTTGACCGGACACTTCGCTGGAGCTATTTCCCGTCCACCGATCAAGGCCGTTCCCGCAGGGACGCGGCGGCCCGGAGCCGGACGTGCAGGGGTTGAGGCACGGCCGGCCATAGCCACGGACGGGGAAGGAACTACCTATGGGCAAGAAGCCCTCATCCAGCGCGCGGGACCTGTTCTGGGTTGGCCTGACGCTGGCTTGCTTGGCCGGGTTGGGGTGCAGTGGCAGTGGTCCCAGAAAGCCCATCGCTCCGGGCGGCATCCGTGAGAATCCCTACGCCCGGCCGGCCGGCTTTGGCAAGACGACGGGCAATCCGCCGAGTGGTCCCGGTGGCCCTGGTGGCGGCGTGTTTCCGCCAGCCACCCTGTCAGGTGCCGGAACCACCGATCCGCTCAAGACCGGCCCGCTTCCCTCGCGAAGCCCGACCATCATGAAAACGAGCGGCACGACCGCGCCCAGCGGGCCGGGCGGCTTCAATCAGGGCTCCAAGCTGCCCGCCAGCGCCCTGCCGGGGAACACCGACTCTGGAACCGGCCCGCTGGGAAGTATCGAAGGGCTGAACAATACCTCGACGACCGCCCTGCCGCCGATGCCGCCGGCACCGCCGATGCCGACAACCGGACGGGAGCTGAGCAACTTCGCCAGCCAGAAACCGAGCAATCTGCCATCGCCGATCGCGACCGGGAACCAGCTCCTGCCGCCGCCGCCGATGCCGCCCGCACCGCCGGCGATTCCGGGAACCGCGCTGACACCCGTCTCTGGTACAACCGCCCTGCCGCCGTTGTCGGGAGCCGGCGTCGGCAGCACCTCCGCGTATCAGCCGACCACCCGGATGACCACGACGACGACGGCTCCGCCGGAAAATTATCCTTCACAGCCCTATCCCACTCAGCCAGGCTATGTGCCGGGCGAGGTATTGCCGCCGGTCATTGAATCCAATCGGTGAGCCAAGGACGACCCGGGCAGCCGGGACGCGCCGGTCGCACGTTCGGGGGGACGTGCGGCCGGTCCCTTTTTTGGCCCAGTCACGGCGTCGCGGGCCGGTGGTGCTGGCAGGGCAGATCCTGGATCGCCCGCACGCCCGGAGGCAACTCGGCCTCCTCGACCAGCAGCGCGGGAATGCCCTCGCGGATGGGGAATCGAAGCCGGCAGCGCTGGCAGACCAGGGCTGTCTCTTCCTCGGCGAGGTCCAGCCGAGTCTGACCCGGATCGAGCGGGCAGCGAAGTTGTTCGACGTGTTCGGGTCGCAGCATGTTCCTGTCCTTTCCGGCCAATTCTGTCGGGATATTGTAGCGGAGAACCTCGCTGCCGACCTACAATACCTCCCTCACGTGTGGTCTACTCCTGGGGCGTTACACGTGCCCTTTCCGCAGGGGACTACCATGTCCGCATCCATGCGAACGTACACCGACGATGACATCAACCGCTGGGCTCCCGACCCCTCCGTCGCCAGCGACGCGCGGCGTCTGGAAAAGAAATTCGTCTCCCTGGGCGTTTCCGCCGATGGTTCCTGGCTCCTGGGCCAGTGCCAGGGCAGCGGCAAGCAGCCCTACCAGGTCTCGGTCGATCTGGCCGATCCCGAATCGCCGACCTTCCGCTGCAACTGTCCCAGTCGCAAGCTCCCGTGCAAGCATGGCCTGGGACTGATGAACTGCTGGGTCAAGGATCAGAAGAAGTTCAAGACGCAGGAACCATCGGACGACCTGGTCGCCAAACGCGAGAAGAAGACCGCACGCGAAAACAAGAAGGCCGAGGCTCCTGCCACGGAAGGTACTCCCGTCGGCGATGCCAGCAGCAGCGGGCCGCAGAAGAAGACCAGCACCGCCGCCCAGAAGAAGAAGATCGCCGCCCAGCGCGAGGGCCTCGATCTGCTCGAAAAGCTCATCCTCGATCTCGCCTCGTCCGGTCAGTGGTTCGAGACAACACGCCTGGAGAAGCTCCGTCGCCAGGCACCCCAACTCGGGGACGCCTACCTGAATGCGTCCATGTACCTGCTCAATCGTCTCGTTCTCGTTGGCGAGACGGAGGACCTGAGCGAGGAAGAACGCATGGCCCGTGGCGCGGACCTTATCGCCCAGTTGTGGGCGACGACGCAGCGCGGCAAGGCCTACCTCGACGAGCGCCTCGACGCCGACGAGAAGCAGAGCGACGCGGACGCCGTCCTGGAAAGCATCCTGGGTCGAACCTGGAAGCTGACCGAGTTGAAGGAACAGGGCTACTGGGGCACCAACCTCAAACTCCTCGAGTTGGCCTACGAGCGCTACGACGATCACGCCCGCGCCCAGCGCATGGAGATCAGCCACCTGCTCGACCTGAACGATGGCCGCTGCTTCCAGGCCCTGGCGATGCGACCGTTCAAGGGCATGCAGTACATCGCCGAGCAGCCCAGCTACGATCAGGTGCTGACGATCACCGAGGGCGCGATCTACCCCGGCTACATCAACCGCCGGGTCCGCTGGGACAGGCCCGCCGAGTCCGGAACCGAGGTGACGAAGGCCCACCTGAAGCAGGTGTACGACAGTGCCCTGCCGGAGTTCAAGCCCGCGTTCGATGCGTTCAAGCAGCAGATGAAGCACCCCCTGGCTCCGCGTGAGGCGGTCTTCCTCGTCCGGGTGAGCAAGATCGGCCCGCGCGTCGGTGAGGGCGTCGATCAACTCGTTCTGGAGGACAGCAAGGGGATGCGCGTTGAGGCGACCAATCGTCCGCGTGACGATGCGCCGCTTGACACGCGCAAGCGGCGCGGTGGACGTCGTCGCAAGGCGGCTGGCGCTCCCGAGCCGGTCAACCTGGCCTGCCTGCAACAGTCTGCCGGCGAGTTCGGGTCGAAGCAGCCGGCGCTGCTGGTCCGGCTCTACCTGCTTCCCGTGGCGGCCCGTGTCGTGGCCGAACCGCTCGCGCTACTGACATCCGATCGGCACCTGCGTCTGGGCTTCTGAGGAGAACCGACCATGTCGCGTGAACAATTGCTCGATCTGGCCGGCGAACTCGACCGCCTCCTTGCTGCCGGAGCGCGTTCCGCCTCGGGCAGCGATGCCCTGCGCCGCCGGGCGAAGGTGGTCGCCGAACTCAGCGCCAAGGTGCCGGCCCTGGTGCCACTCAAGGACGCGCTCGACCGGGTGCTGACTGCCCCGGCCAAGGATGCGCCGCTGGCCCTGCTCGACCTGCTCTCTCGCGCTCGCCAGATGCGCTCCGGCCTGGCCGAATCGACGGTGCCGGGAGACATCGGCACCGTCGTGAGCCGTGAGGGCTGCCAGACGCGTCTGCCGGCCAGGCGGGCGCACGAACTGTACGAAATCTTCACCGGCAGCGGCGGTGGCAAGCAATCCGCGCTGGCGGAGGCGATCAAGAACAATGAGATCAACGATCTCCGTCTGCAGCGCGTCCTGGTCGATGCGCTCGACGACAAGGACACTGGCTTCGCCGACGCCGTCAGCGCCGAGGCCCTGCCACTGCTGGGCAAGGCGATCCTGGCCGACCTGCTGGCGACGATCGACATTCCCGAGGGCGAGTCCGGCGACGCTCGTCGCTTGCAGGCCATCTGCAAGATCGACAAGCAGCAGGGCGCGGAGCTGGCGCATCGGGCTCTCAAGGAAGGCAGCCAGAAGATGATCGAGCAGGCCCTGGAGAGTCTGCCGGAGGTCGTCTCGCCGGCCGAGGCCGAGAAGATCGGGATGGAGTACGCCCGGGACAAACGGGCCGACATCCGGGCCGCCGCACTGAAGGCCCTGCGGACGAGCCAGAGTGACGAGTGCCTCGCCCTGCTGTTCGAGAAAACGGACGACAAGAGCAGCGGAGTTTGCAACGTCGCCTTTGCGATGCTCGGCCAGATCGCCCACACCGGGACGACCGATCAGATCATGGATCACGTTCGTCAGCAACTCGACAGCCTGACGGTCGTGCCGGCAGTTCCCAAGGAGAAGAAGGCAGCGGCCAAGGGCGCGGCCAAGCCGACGAAGGCCAAGGGGAAGTCCGCCACGCCGGCACCGAAGCAGTTGACTGCTGCGGAGATCGGCAAGCTGCAGACCCGACGCTATGAGGAACTCAACCGCATTCAGTCGCTGCTGTGCGCGATGGCCCGGCGGCCGGACCTGCAACGCCAGGCGGTGGCCGAGTTCGCCGCTCCGCTGATCGACCATGCGGAATACCAGATTCAGGGCCCGGCCCGATCGGTGCTTCTGGCCGTCGGAGCCGCAGTCCCGGACGTGCTGCCGAAGGTCAAGAAGCTGATCGTGACGGCCACCGGCTGGCAACTTTCCCCCATCGTCGAGATGATGAAGGGGCTGTCGGTGCGGGATCGAGTGGAATTGCTCCCGGCCCTGCGCATGGCGACGAACAAGCAGGATCACGTTCCTTACTCGGTGGTCCAGGAGATGTACCTGTTGCTGCGTCTGCACGCCGACGTCGATCCTGCTCCGCTGCGCGAGTTTCTGGAGAAGGGGCTATCGAGCCAGGAGCCGTGGCAGTGGACCCTGGCCGTGTCGCAGCTGGTCGAGATGGACAGCGCCGAATCCCAGCCTTTCTTCAAGAAGGTGGTCGATGGCTATCTGGCCTTCGTCAACCGTGATTACATGCCGCCACCCGAGGGGCTGGTTCGTCTCGTGCATCGCCACGACCCGGATCTGACGTCCACGCTGCCGGATATCTGCAAGGCCCTTACTGCGAGCAAGAAGGTGGATGGTCGGGTGACGCTGCTCAGGCTGCTGGCCACGCTGGGGCCCGCCGCTGCCGGAGCCCGGCCAACGGTCGAGCCGTTCCTGAAGGACCGGAACAAGGAGGTCAAGGAACAGGCGCAGATAACCCTGGAGGCGTTCGCGAAGGCTGTTATTTAGCCGCCGGCTTGCCGGCGGGTGTTCGCGACGAAGACCGCCGGCAAGCCGGCGGCTAAATAAACCTCACTCCCGCACGACGCGGAAGCCGCGATACGCCTCACTGGCGTCGCCCCGGCTGCGTGCATCGGCGGGACGATCGGCACTACCGCCACGCAGCATCCCCTTACCGTCCTCGCCCTGCACCCACTCCGCGACGTTGCCGCCGAGGTCGAAGATGGACGGCTCGCCACGGCCCTTGAAGCCGACCGGCCGGAGCAGTGTCGTCCAACCCGGCAGCGTCCGCAGTTCCGCCCGGATGCGAGCCGCATCGTCCGGGTTGACGGCGTGACCGGCCCAGTAATCGAGCGTGTTCTCACCCGCGGACGCCTCATCGTCGTAGAGCCGGTCGGCCTCCGCCGATCTTGGCAGACGATACTTGCGCCCCGTCTTCTGACTGAGCCAGCGACAGTAGCCGACGGCCTGCTCGAAGGTCACCGTCACGGGCAGGTTCTCCATCCCGGCCGGCACCTGAAAACGTGGGTCGAACTGGGCGAACTGTGCCCGTGTCGTCTCGAACCGGGCGACGGCGATGCCCTGAAAGTGCGCCACCTCGGGAACGAGGATATCCCTCTCGCGCAGACCGAATTTTCCATCGACCTTTCTGGCTCGCTCACGGCCCAGAAATGTCGCCAGGGGCGAATCCTTCTTCACCGCGTAGGCCACGTCCCGGTGTGTGCCGAACAGATGGCGATCGAACCAGGCGAGTTCCTCGGTCAACTTCCGCCGCTGATGGGCGACCTCTTTCAGGCCGTGGCCCTCGCCGGGAAAGAGGATGAACTTCACCTCCGCCTTGCCGTGCTGCTGCAAGGCCCGGTAGTGCATCCAGCCCTGCTGCGTCGGCACGACGCGATCCTCGCTGCCGAAGAAGATCAACGTCGGCGTGCGGACCCGGTCCATCTTGAAGAAGCTCGATTTGCTCTGGTAGAACGCCGGATCCTCCAGGGCGGACTTGCCCAGGTAAAAGCGATCGAAGGCATCACCGAACTCACAGTTGGCCCAGTCGCTGATGTACTCGATCGTGCCGGCTCCCGGAGCGGCCGCCTTGTAGCGTGTCGTCTGTGTCGTGATGAGTGACGTGAGGATGCCACCGTTCGACCAGCCGAGGATGCCGAGGTGATCTTTATCGACCAGGCCCTGAGCGATGAGTTGATCTACGCCCTTGTCGATGTCCACGGTTTCGAGGTCGCAGTATTTGCCGCGTGTGTTCGATTCGAGCCAGGCCTGGCCGTAGTCGGTGCTGCCGTGGTAGTTCGGCTTCAGGACGAAGGCACCGCGTTGACAGTAGAGATTCGGAGCAATGGCCCAGGTCTCTTCCCAGGAATCGTAATCGGCCCCGGCCGGGCCACCGTGGATCATGACGACGAGCGGGTACTTCTTACCGGGTTCGTATCCGTGGGGATAATAGAGGATGCCTTCAACCTCCTCGTCACGGGCTCCCTTCCAGCGGATCACCTCCGTCCGCGCCTTCGTCTTTTTCGCCAGCGATTCCGGCACCGAAGTCAACGGCGTCGGCTTACCGAGCTGAGCCCCGGTCAGTGTCGCCTGATACCACCGCGTCGGCGACGAGGCCGTGCTGTGGGCGTAGGCGAGGCGTGATCCATCCCGACTCGGGGCGACGCCGAAGACGTTTCCGACGTGGTCGCCCGTGATGACAGTCTGCTGCCAGCTATCTCCCTGATGGGTGTAGCGAGCGACCTTCGGCCGGGCTCCATCGGCGAGCAGAGCGATGAAGCCGTTCGCGACTGGCTCCAGACCTGGAGAGTGTTCGTTGGCATACTGACGGGCCAATCCCTTCTCCCATTGCAGATCGATCTCGACGGCCGTTCTCGTCGCCAGGTCGAACCACAGGACCCGACCGACGCCGGCCTGATCAAACTCCATCTGGCTGGATCGCTCGTAGGTGACGAAGCAACCGTGGCCATCATGCGCCCAGTGGAGCCCCGTGGGCACGATTCGCGGATCGAGGACCTTCTCGGAGGTGCCCTGTCGCAGATCGTGCAGGCGGACGACCGGTTTCGTGCGATTGTCGTAGGTATGTCGGAGTGTCTGCGGATGGACGACCAGCGCGAACCGACCATCGGGAGAGACGGCGAGTTGATCGACGCCATCGCGGTTGTCGCTGAGGCGCTGAATCTTGGCGGAGTCGATCGCGACACGGAACAGCCGAACGGGCGGATTGTGGCGATCGTCCTCGACGATCTGGCTGGTGTCCTTCGTCTGCTTGAGGCGTGTTTCACGCTCGGTGGGGTCTTCCTGAGCGGCGAAGAGGAGCGCATCGCTGCCCATCCAGTCGAAGGTCGCGACGGCCCGTTCGCCCTTCGTCAGCGGCCAGGGTTCGCCGCCCGATACGTCGAGAACCCAGAGATGCACGGGCGGTTCCTCAGCAGCCTTGTCGCTCTTCTGGTCGGCGTCCGGATCGGGCCGATCACTGAGGAAGGCGAGATGCTTGCCATCGGGCGACCAGCGCGGCCGGCTGAGGTGGTGCTTGCCGCGTGTCAGCTGGACCTTCCGGCCCATCGGGGGGCTGGCCCGCCAGAGAGTCTCGTACGATCCCGTTTCCGGATCGACGGTCGTCTGGACCCAGACGATGGTGTTGCCATCGGATGACATCTGGAAGTCACTGGCGTGGCCGACCAGGACAACGTCATCCACCGTCCAGCGCGACGGATCACCGGACTCGGCGGCGGCTAAAGTGGAGCAGAGCAGAGCGAGAAGACCCAGCAGACGGCACGACATACCGAAACGCTCCTTGCGTGCGAGGACACGGAAGCTCGTGCGTTTCAGCGTATCCGAAGCGATCGGAGCCCGCAGCGCGAGCAAGGGGATTTTCGTTCCCTTGCTCGCGCTGCGGGCTCCACGGAGGCTCCGGTTCCCGTTTACCGCTTCGGCTTTACCGTGTTCGGCGGAGCGACGTACCCGGCCTTCTCCAGATCGTGGCCGACCGTGCTGGACAGATCCTCGATTCGGTTCGGATCCTTGAGCAGCAGTCGGGGATTGGCCTCCTTGCGCAGGTCGGCGAAGAAGCGCGGGATCTCCTGCCGGAGTTTGCGATCGATCACCTCGGCTTCCAGCTTCGCACGGATGTCGGCCATTTTCACGCTCGTGTCCGGCGGAAGCCGGCGGTCGCACTTGATCAGCACGAACCCCTGCGGCGAACCGACGAGGCGGCTCACCTCGCCGGGGTTGAGGCTGAACATCTCGCGTTCGAGTTCCTCGTTGCCGGTGGTGTTGCGACCGATCGGCGGCAGCTTGCCGCCGCGTGACGCCAGGCTCGGGCTGGGCTGGCTCTTCGCCTTGCGGGCGAACGCCTCCTCGCTGTCGCGCAACTGGGCGTACTCCTGCATCGCCAGGCGCTCCTCGCTGTGCGGGTAGAGGATGATCCGACACTCGACCCGTTCGCCGTGGTAGGCGTTGTAGGCGAGTTTGATTTCGTCCTCGGTCGCCTTGATCTGCTCGCGGACCAACTTCGACATGAGCAGTTCCGGCCGGAGCATGTCTTCCTTGAACTGATACAGGGTCGAGCCCTGCGGCTTCAGAACCTGTTTGGCGAAGACCTCCTGAGTGACCTGATACTTCTTGACGTGCCTGTCGAGGGCCGCTGCCACCTCTGCGTCAGTGGCGGTGATTCCCTTCGCCTTGCAGGCCCGCAGGATGATGCGCGCGTTGACGAGCATCTCGAGCTTGCTGGTTCCGTAGCGGGTGATGAGGTACTCGCCGAATTCCTCGCGCGTCACCGGCACGCCTTCGCCCATCTTGGCGACGGCTTGACCCGGTTCGCCCCGCACCGTCCAGTCCTTGACGAGGACCTTCAGGTTGCCGCGACGCTCCAGGTCGTCCATCTTTTCCGGGATCGCTTGCTGGAGTTTCTTCTCGATGACCTGCTGCACCAGCTCCTTGCGTTTCGCGTCCAGGCTAACCGACGTGTCCGGTGACAGTCGGCCGTCACACTTCAAGATCATGAAGCCTTCGCGCGTTTCGAGCAGTTCGCTGACCTGGCCCGGCTTCAGTTCGAAGGCGGCTTTCTCGACGACCTCGTCGCCGAGGGAGTATCGGCCGATCGGCTTGATCTTGCCGCCGCTGGAGGCCAGATCGCTGCGGAACTGTTTGCGAGCCGTCTCGTTGAAGGCCTCGTCGCTGTCGCGCAGCGTGCCGTAGATGGCCTGGGCGTCCTTGACCTTGGTCTTCTCCCAGAGAATCATGCGGACCTGGACCCGCTCGCCGTAGGTCGCCTCGAAGGCCCGGCGGACTTCCTCATCGGTATAGCTCAACTGACTGCGGCAGAGCTTGGTCATGAGCAGTTTGGGCCGCAGACGGTCTTCCTTCCACTCGAACAGGGTCAGACCGTAGTAGCCGTGGACGACGTCCTTGATGAACTTCTCGGCCGGCAGGCCCTGGAGCGCCTCGGTGAAGGCGGCCTCGACCTCGGCATCGGTGACCGTGATCTCGGCCTTCTCGGCGGCCAGTTGGATCAGCTTTCGCCGGAGCATGCTGGCGATCTTCGACTCACCCAGGCGTGCAAGCAGATACTCGCCCAGATCCTGCCGGGTGACGACCTCTCCCCCCTCGAGAAAGGCGACGACGCGATTGACGTAATCGGAATCCTGGGCCGGCGGAGGCGACTGGGCCGAGCAGGGAACCGCCACCAGAAGGAGGACGGCCCCGAGGCCAACCAGGGATGCGAGGAGACGACGAGCCATTCTGGTCCTCCCGTCTGCGGATGCGAACAAGACGTAAGCGACCCGCGAACGCAACGGGCGGCTGCGCGCAGCGAGCGTCGGCGATATAGCATCAGCAGCGGCGACGAACAAGGGAACCTTCACCGCCCCGGACGGGAGGGCGAGGGCGGGAAGTGAACCGTCGAATTTGGTTGGCGAATCCCCAGCAGGTAGGCGCACGGCGGCTGGAACACCAACGGCAGCCGATGCACGAACTCGAAGCGCAGACTCTGGCCGATGTAGATCTGATCGAACGGCTCGACACGGATATTGCTGCGCGGCTCATTGCGGAGCAGGATCGCCCGGACATCGACGTCGAACACCTCCGGTGTCCGCCCCTCGGCGACGTGGCCGCGGACGATGCTGACCTCGGCCACGTCCGCTCCGGTTTCCAGACCGCCGGCCCGGCGCAGCACGTCGAGAACGGTTTCCGGGCCGTGGTAGGGGACGGCCCGGTCTTCGCCGGCGACCTGGCCATGAACGAACACCTGCTGGCTGCGAAAGTCCCTGACCTCGATCTGGACGGCGTTGTCGGGCAGGTTCAGGGCTCGTGCGAGAGATCGACGGGCTTCCGCCAGCGTCTGTCCCTGGATACGGACATGGCCGACGACGGGAAGCTCTACCCGGCCATCGACGCCGACATCGCGTTCGACGTTCCACGGTTTGGCCCCGGTGACGGTGACGGCGATGCGATCGGGGCAGTAAAGCACATAGCGATTGTGGACGATCGGATCGGGTCGTGGCGGTCGGCGCAGAGCCTCGTCGAGCCGGCCCTGGTCCAGGCTGGCGCAGCCGACGAGCAGAATGAGCGGCAACCACCGGGCCATGCGAGAGTCTCCCGATCGATACAATCGGCACAATCGATGCGGAAGCTTGAGCCGGATCGACCGCCATGCCTGGAGACTGGCGAACGGCTCGAGACGGTGGTAGGATGCTCAGGCCGACCACCCACGGTCGGTTCAATTCAACCGCCTGATCGATGGAGATAGCCCGTGGAACCGACGACACCGCAGGATCTGTGCAACGCCCTGGCCCGCAGCAATCTGCATCCGCCGGCGGAAGTGCGGGCCCTGTTCGCCCGCTTTCAGCAGGAGAAACCCGGCCCGCAGGACGCCGTCGCCTTCGCGACCTGGCTACAGGCCCTGGGCAAACTGAACGAGTTCCAGCGTGGCCTGATCCTCAAGGGGCGCTGGGACCGTCTGAAGCTCGGCGACTACACGCTCGTCGCCCGGATCGGCCAGGGTCGCCTTGCCGGCATCTACGAGGCTCGACACAAACTCGGCCAGCGCGTCGCCGTCAAGATCCTGCCGCCGTCGCGGGTGCAGGACCCGCAGACGCTCGGCCGCTTCCAGCGCGAAGCGCGCCTGGCCCGCAAGCTGAAGCATCCCAACGTCGTGCGCACGTTTCAGTCCGGCGAGGCCAACGAGTTGCACTACATTGTCCTGGAGTATCTCGAGGGCGAGACGCTGGCCGACGTTCTCAAGCGTCGTGGAGCCCTACCCGCGCCGGAGGCCGTGCGGCTCATCCACCAGGCGCTGCTTGGTCTACAGCACCTGCATGAGGCTGGTATGATCCACCGCGATCTCAACCCGACCAACCTGATGCTGGTGCCCGGCCATCGACCCGGTCAGCTCGACACGACGAAGGACGCGACGGTCAAGATCCTCGAGATCGCCCTGGGGCGGGCCCTGTTCGACGAGGGCGACGCGGCCGCCGGGCCGCACGACGCCAACTTGACGACCGCCGGCGACCTGCTCGGCTCACCGGACTACATTTCCCCGGAACAGGCCCGCGACGCTCACCGGGCCGACATCCGCTCGGACATCTACGCGCTGGGCTGCGTCCTTTTCCACACTCTGACCGGCCAGGTGCCGTTCCCCGACAAGAACATCGCCACCAAGATGGTCAAGGCCGCGACGACGGCACCGCCTCGCCTGGCGTCCCTGCGTCCTGGCATCCCCGATGGCTTGCAGGTGATCCTCGACCGGCTGATGGCCAGGGACCCGGCGCAGCGATATCCGACGCCGGACCAGGCGGCGCAGGCGTTGCAGGCGTACCTGACGGCGGGGGCGACTCCGGCCCGGCCGATCGAAGCCGAGGCCGGTATGCCGGAGTACCTGAAGTACGTCCAGAGTCAGCAGCCGATCGTCGATGTCGAGCTGGTGGCCGTGCCGACTCCTGTCGCGCCCCCGCCGGTTCCGGTCGCGTCCCCCTCGATACCCGTGGCGAAGCCGGTCACTCCGGCCGTTCCGCCGGCCAGCGACGGCCTGGAGCGCATCTTCGGTCTGACCGTGCGCGAGTGGACCCTGATCGGCGGTGCCGCGGCGGTGATCGTGATCCTCGCCGTGGTGATCTTCTTTACCCTTCGTGGCATGTGAGGCCGAGGCTTTCTTGAGGAACCCTACCATGCCCCAATCCGATAACGACGTAACCTTGCCACCATCGGCTGACGATCCGGGCGCGACCCTGGCACTGGGCCACTCCCGCTCAGAATCCACCGATACTCGTGCCCCGGCCGGCTACGTCATCGAACGCGAGCTGGGCCGCGGCGGCATGGGCGTGGTCTATCTTGCCCGCCATCTTGGTCTGAACCGACCCTGTGCCCTGAAGATGATCCTTTCCGGGGCCCACTCGGGAAGCGTCGAGGTCGAGCGCTTCCAGACGGAGGCCCAGGCGATCGCACGCTTGCAGCATCCGGGCATCGTCCAGGTCTTCGAGGTCGGCGAACACGACGGCCGGCCGTTCATGGCCCTGGAACTCTGCGGCGGCGGCTCTCTCGATGCGGTGCTGGCGAAGAATCCGCTGCCGCCGAGGGAGGCGGCGACGCTGGTGCGTTCGCTGGCCGAGGCGATGCACGCGACCCATCAGGCAAACGTCATCCACCGCGATCTGAAGCCGGCCAACGTGCTGCTGATGGGCGAGCCCCCGGCGACAGCCGGGGGAGATACCGCGTCGTCACTCCCCCGGCTGTCGCCGAGGGCTCGCCTTGTTCCGAAGATCACCGACTTCGGCCTGGCCAAGAAACTGGACGAGCAGGGGGCGACGCGAACCGGTTCGGTGATGGGCACGCCGTCGTACATGTCGCCGGAGCAGGCCGAGGGCAAGAAGGAGGTGGGTCCGTCGGCGGACATCTACGCCCTGGGTGCCATCCTCTACGAGTGCCTGGCGGGAAGGCCGCCGTTCCGGGCGGCGACGGCCCTGGAAACGCTGTTGCAGGTCATCAGCGACGAGCCGGTGCCGCTGCGTCAGCTCAACGCGAAGGTGCCGGTCGATCTGGAGACGATCGTTCACAAGTGCCTGCAGAAGGACCCGAAACGTCGCTATGGCACGGCCCAGGATCTGGCCGACGACCTGGGGCGTTATCTGGCCGGCGAGCCGGTGAAGGCCCGGCCGGTCGGGGTGGTGGAACGTGCGGTCAAGTGGGTGCGGCGCAACGTGGTGGTGTCGCTGGCGGCGGCGGTGGTGGTGCTGGTGCTGACGGCCGGGGTGTTCGTGTCGGCGGCGTACGCCCGGCAGGCCGACGCGGAGGCACGTGCCGCCCGCACGGCCGAGGACGTGGCCCGCACGGCCGAGGCCGACGCCCGCACGGCCGAGGCCGACGCCAAGGACCTGGCGAAAGCCGAGGCGAAGGCCAAAGAGGAAGCCCAGCGCCAGAAGGCCCGCGCCGAGGACCAGTTGCAACGGGCCGAGTGGGCCGTCTACGCCGGTAAACTGTTACTGGCCCAGTCCGCCTTTGTGGAGAACAATGTCCCGGAGGCCTTTCGTTATCTGGATGAGTGCCAGTGGAACCTGCGCGGCTGGGAACATCGCCACCTCCGCTGGCGTTTCGATGCCAGCAAGCAGACCCTCAAGGGGCACGCAGGCCCTGTGATCAGCGTGGCCTTCAGCCCCGGCGGCAAACGCCTCCTCACCGGCAGCTTGGACAGTACGGCGAAGCTGTGGGACGCCGAGAAGGGCACCGAGGTTCTCACCCTCAAGGGGCACACAGGCGAGGTGATCAGCGTGGCCTTCAGCCCCGACGGCAAACGCCTCCTCACCGGCAGCTTGGACAGTACGGCGAAGCTGTGGGACGCC
>CAYYJM010000020.1:16339-22387 GCA_964471755.1 uncultured Alcaligenaceae bacterium | reverse complement strand
GAGAAGGGCACCGAGGTTCTCACCCTCAAGGGGCACGCAGACCGGGTGAGCAGCGTGGCCTTCAGCCCCGACGGCAAACGCCTCTTCGCCTGGGACAACAAGAATAAGGTGTTGGCCTGGACCCTCGCCGACGGCAAGCCGGCGGACACCGCGGATGCGCCCGCCATGCCGCCGGCCGGCCCGGCTCGTTCGCGCGATGGCTTCCTCACGGCCCGGGCGGAAGGCACGATCATCGGCGTCACCGATTCACGCACCGCGCCCAACGACAACGCCTGGCCGCTGTCGGACCTCGCCGAGCGGAAACGCCATCACACCGAGCAGGCCGTCCTCGCCGAGAAGGAGGGCCAGTGGTTCGCCGTCGCCTTCCACGTCGGCCGCCTGCTCCTCGATGATCCCGACAACGCCGACCTGAAAAAACGACGCGCGGAGACGCTGGCAAAGAGCGCCGCGAACAAGGCTCAGTGAGCCTCGCCGTCCGGGCGGTGCGCCCTATCATAGCCGCGTACCCCAGCGACATCCCGAGGGACCGCAAGGAGACTCTCCCATGGCCACCGCCACGAAAAAGAAGGCGACCCCGCCGGCGATCAAGCTCACCAAGTTGCTGATCAACAACCAGTGGGTCGATCCCGTCGAGGGCAAGACCTTCGAGACCTACAACCCGGCCACCGGTGATGTCATCGCCAACGTCGCTTCCGGCACCGCCGTCGATGTCGATCGCGCCGTCAAGGCCGCCCGGGCCGCTCTCGAAACCGGCCCCTGGGGCAAGATGGACGCCGTCGATCGCGGCCGACTCATCTACAAGCTCGCCGACCTCGTCGAGCAGAACGCCGACGAACTGGCCATCCTGGAGAGCCTCAACTCCGGCAAGACCATCTCCGACGCGCGCGGCGACCTCGGCGGCGTCATCGCCGGCCTGCGCTACTACGCCGGCTGGGCCGACAAGATCGAGGGCCGTACCGTCCCGGTCAAGGGGCCCTTCCTGTCCTACACGCTCCGCCAGCCGCTCGGCGTCGTCGGCCAGATCATCCCGTGGAACTTCCCGCTCCTGATGCTCGCCTGGAAGTGGGGCCCGGCCCTGGCCTGCGGCAACACCATCGTTCTGAAGCCGGCCGAGCAGACGCCACTGACGGCCCTCCGTCTCGGTGAACTGGCCGTGGAGGCCGGCTTCCCGGCCGGCGTCGTCAACATCATCAACGGCCTGGGCGAGACGGCCGGCCACGCCATGGTCGTGCATCCCGACATCGACAAGATCGCCTTCACCGGCCACGTCGATACGGCCAAGATCATCCAGAAGAACGCGGCTGACACGCTCAAGCGCTGCACCTTCGAGCTGGGCGGCAAGAGCCCCAACGTCATCTTCGCCGACTGCGACATGGACCAGGCCGTCGAGGGAGCCTTCCACGCCATCTACTTCCACGGCGGCCAGTGCTGCACGGCCGGCTCACGCCTCTTCGTCGAGGACAAGATCCGTCAGGAGTTCGTCGAGCGCCTGGCCGAGAAGGCCAAGCAGCGCAAGCTCGGCGATCCGCTCGACCCGACGACAGAACAGGGACCGCAGGTCAGCCAGGAGCAGCTGGACAAGATCCTGCACTACGTCGATCTCGGCCAGAAGCAGGGCGCGACGCTCATGACCGGCGGCCAGCGCCAGGGCAAGAAGGGCTACTACGTCGAGCCGACGATCTTCGATGGCGTCAAGGACGACATGGCCATCGCCCAGGATGAGATCTTCGGCCCGGTCGTCAGCGTGTTGCCGTTCAAGACCTTTGACGAGGTTGTCGAGCGAGCGAACAAGACGTACTACGGCCTGGCGGCGGGCATCTTTACCAAGAACATCGACAAGGCTCATCTGTACGCGAAGGCGGTGAAGGCCGGCACGGTCTGGGTGAACTGCTACCACATCGTGGACACGACGACGCCGTTCGGCGGCTTCAAGATGTCCGGCCAGGGCCGCGAGAACGGCGAAGCGGTGCTGGAGCATTACACCGAGACGAAGACGGTGACGATCAAGCTGGGGTAGTCGAAGATTCTTGGCGAGCGTGGGGCGTCAGCCCCATGACTCTTGAGCGCGGCGAAGACGAAGAGTCATGGGGCTGACGCCCCACGCTCGCCAAAACCAGCCGAGATGCGTTTCACTCGCGCCTCTACGGCGTCGAGGTTGGCAAGCAACTGCCGACGGAAACGGTCCTCTCCCGGAGCTGTCGCAGCCCAGCGTCGAGTGTTCTCCAGGTCGGCTCTCAGGGCGGCAACGGCCTCAGCGGCTGGGCTGACCGGATGGCCTTCGACCTCGACGTAGACCGGTGTCGTGTGGGCGAGAACGTGGTCATGACACCGCAACCGAGCGGCGATCCAGCCGCTCCGTTCGATCGCCACCTCGGCGGTGATCGAGTCGCACGTCCCGGCATCAATAACCTGTCCGCAGTGGACCAGTTCCAGAACTGAGCCGTCGGTCCTTCTCCCCAACGCACTTCGGCTCTCCGCGACGACGGCGAGCCGACCCGGAGCCATGGTGCAGGTCTCTCCCGGCCCTCGATCCACGACGCGGAGCGTGAGCAGCGCTCGCCCTGTCGCGTAGGTCCGCCCCGCCTGAATGGCGGCGAGCCAGGCCGAGAACGTGAGCGGTTCGCCGGCCGGTATCCGGGCGTACGTTCGCATCTCACCCAGTGGTGACGCGTTGCTGTCCTTCCGACTCCCGCCGACGACGGCGAGACGCACGCCGACGTTCAGCAGGTGATACCAGCGCTCCCAGGCGTCAGCTGGTGATGGGGTCGTGAACACCATCCCATCCACCTTGCCGAGAAGGGCCGCCGCGAGCAACTCCCCGGCTGCCCCGGCCGAATCGCTCGACCAGAGAACGACGCCGTCCTTCTTGCGATGGGCCTGATCACACCAGTCGCAGATCGACCAGTCCAGACGACCATCCGGGTCGCCGAACCGCAGTGGAAAGACCGGCCGATGACAACCGAGTAGCACCAGTGAGCCGAGAACCGGGTGAGAGTTGCACGTCCCGACTGTGACGAGGTGCCCGGATCGTTCCAGGGCGGGAGCCGCCCCGCTGAACGCGGTCATGTTCGTGATCCGGCCGTCGCGTCCCTCTCGTGCCAGCACGTTGACAACCGCCAGATCCTCGGCCGCCCCTTCGAGCAAGGCACTGAACGGATCGATCTCGAACACGGCGGCGTCGCCGCTGTACCAGCCCGTGGCCCGTTCGTCGGTCCACCGCCGCATCTGCAAGCGGATCGCGAGCTGGCCCGCCTTCACGTCCAGCATCTGGTCCAGCGGCAGATACTCGAAGCCGTGCCACGCCTGGACACGCACCGGCCCCGGCGGGATGAACATCTCCGCTCCGCCATCGACGTAATACCAGTCCTCGCCGCCGATGCGCACCTGGCCGCCGACATCCTCGCCGGGGCCGGTGCGAAACGTCGCCGGTCGGCCAAAGGGTACGCACGATCGGCCCGCGCCGTCCGTCACCCGCAACCGGACGGCGATCGGCTTCATCGTGTCGGCATCGACAATGCGAACGTGAACAGGCAGCATGGCGTTTACTGGTATCGGCCACCGACCTTGTCGAGGATCGCCTTCAGTGCGGCGACCGCCTTCGGGAACAGTTCCGGCCCGGTGACGCCGCCGGTCGGGCCGCCGCCGAGCAGATGCGGTTCCATCGTCGCGAAGCCGGCGTAGCCGCGCTTCACGGCCTCGGCGAGAACCTCGGGCCAGCGGCCCTGGCCCTCGCCGGCCATGCTGCCGTGCGGCTCGCCGGCCTTCCAGTCCTTGATGTGGAAGTGGCCCGTCCGGTCCTTGGTCTTGTTCCAGCCTTCCCACGGATCGAAGCCGCAGAAGACGTAGTTGGCCGCGTCGTAGACGCCCTGGAACGCGGGACCGGCAAAGGCCGCGAGCAACTCGGCGACCCGATCGGGGCTGTCGCCGTAGATGTTGTGTTCGTTCTCGTGCAGCAGCCGCACGCCGGCCTTCTCGGCGAGGCGAACTTTCTCGGCCATCCGCCGCCAGACCTCGTCGTGCCACTGCGGCCAGTCGGTGCCGTCCGGCTTGTAGTAGCTGAAGATGCGGATGTTCGGCGTGCCGAAGACCTTGCACAGCTCGACCGCTCGCTCGAATCGCTTGAGATGCGGCTCGAACGGCGTGTCGATCTTGACCTTGCCGATCGGCGAACCGATGGCACTGAGCTTGAACCCGTTCCGGTCGAGCAGAGCCTTCAACTCCTGGACCTGGAGATCGGTCAGGTCGAGGACGTTGGTCTTGAGGATGGAGCGCAGCTCGATGTGGCGGATGCCACAGGTGCGGAGGACGTCGATCTGCTCCTGCGGATCGGGGGAGATCTCGTCGGCAAAAGCGGAGAGGGTGAACATGGGTGCCCCAAAACGTAGGGTGGGCCGACGAAGGAGGCCCACCGATCCAACGGGAGCGCAGCGACACCGTACGAGGAGTCGGTGGGCTCTCGCTGGCGCTTGGCCCACCCTACTGCTACTGCGTCAAGCCCGGTTTCCACAGGACGTCATCGCGTCCGTGGTTGTTGTAGACACGGGCCAGCACGAAGAGGAGATCCGAGAGACGATTGAGGTAAATGACCACCTGAGGATTGATCGCCGTGTCCCGAGCCAGGGCGACGACCTCGCGTTCGGCACGGCGACAGACGGTGCGTGCAAGATGGGCCCACGCGGCGGCCGAGGTGCCACCGGGCAGGATGAAACTGTGCAAGGTTCCCAGCGGCGCGTTCAGTCGGTCGATCGCCTTCTCCAGCCGATCGGCCTGTGCCGCCGTGACGCGAAGATTCTTCCCGGCCTGCTCGTCCGTTGTCTGCGGCACGCACAGGTCCGCACCCAGATCGAACAGATCATTCTGGATGCCGCGAAGCAACTCGGCCTCGGTCAGGTCCGGCTGCGTCGCCAGGAGCAGACCCAGCACGGCGTTCAGCTCATCGACGGTGCCATACGCCGTAACGCGCGGATGGTCCTTGCCGACCCGACTTCGATCGCCCAGCGATGTTTCGCCCTGGTCGCCCGAACGGGTGTAGATGCGCGAGAGGGTGACCATGCAAGGCCCTCCGGTCAGGTGGCGGGCGATTTCTTCTGAAGCCGCCGGATACGCTTCCGTGCCTGTCGAGTTTGCCGATCGCGCTTCCGGCGCTGACGCTTGAGCCGTTCCACGGCGGCGAGGAAGCGAGACGTTTCGGGCTCTCCGAACAGCACGGCACAGGCTCCCGGATCGGGGTAGTTGGTGGCTTCCGTCGGTCGGGCGACCGCCCCGTTTCGGTTGGCCTGACCGGCACACACGCTCTGCCCATCCTATGCACAAGAATGACACGTCTGTCAATGCGATGCACAGAAAAAACCGACCGACCGAGATGTTTTCCGGTTCGTCGGCGCGGTAGAGTCCGTGAATGAGAGGAGGTGTGGCATGGGTGCGTGGGGTGACGGCATCTTGCAAAACGACACGGCCCAGGACGGCCTGTGTGAAGTGATCGGCAGCATCTTCGACGATGTGATCACCCTGGCCAGCCGACCGACGAACGAGGCGACGGCGGCCCGGCTCGGTGCGGGCGTCGGCCTCCTGTTCCAGTTGTCGGCCGGGTACTGGTTCAGCGACGAGGGACCGTACTGGTCACGACTCCGTGAGGTACTCGCCCAGCACGAGTCAGCCTTCGCCGACATGTCACCGGAAGTCGATCGCCTCCTCGCCGCCGTGCTGGCTGGCCAGGGGCAGGACCTGGCTGCTCGCGACGCGCCGTCGGATGCTCGTCTCGGCGGAGCCCCCTTTGCCACGGACTCGCAAGGCTTTCCGATGGAGCGCACCTTCGGCTACCGCGAGCCGGCCCTCTTCACTCACAAGGAAGCGGCCCGTTACGTCCAGGAGGTCGCCGACCGTCTGGTGAAGGAACTCGACGACGGCTTCGGCGACGACGACATCCTGTCCGACCTGAGCGGCGAGGCGGAGTTCATCGCCGCCCTTGCCGTCCTGCTGGTTCTGGAGCCGTGCCAGGTTGATGCGCATCGCTTCGCCTCGTGGCGAGCCCGCTTCCGGAAGATGCAA
>CAYYJM010000020.1:8733-16329 GCA_964471755.1 uncultured Alcaligenaceae bacterium | reverse complement strand
GAGTTGGGTGATTCCGACGAGGACTTCTACGAGCAGTACAACGCCTGCCTGGAACAGGCCTTTCAGATCGGTATCGACCGGTTCTCCCGGTCGTGAGGCGGGACGCCAGCCCTCATGTGTCACTCTCATCGAGCCGGATCACCTGGCCGAACGGAAACCTCGCCTGACTGCCTCGTGTCAGCACCCACACAACCGGATAGTCCGGCTCACGGGGCGGAAACGTCCCCATGCCGTCGGTGCAGTAGATCAGCGCGTCCGGCCACAACTCGCCGTCGCGCACCTTCTGCTCGATCCAGTCGAACACCGGGATGAAATTCGTGCCGCCACCACCGGCCAGGCGACGCGGGCCATCCAGGCCGGAGAGCAGCGTCTCGGAGCGGCCTGCCGATTCGTCCACACGCTGCACCTTCGCATCGCAGTGGATCAGTGACAGCCGGCAGTCGGTGAAGCCACGCAGCCGGTCCAGCTCGGCGACGAACTCACCCAGATCCTTCGCTGACACCGAGCCGGAAGTGTCGATCGCCAGGACGATGTGGTCCGGCCCTGGCACGCCAGCCGATGGCAGGTAGACGCCACGCCACAGGTGCTTCTTGTTGAACGGATACAGCCGGTAGTCCGTTCGCCGGATGTCGCTGAAGAAACGGGCCAGGACATGCTGCCACGGCACGACCGTCCGTGTCACCTGCTGGATCTCGCGCGTCAACTCGCCGGGCCAGTGGCCCATCCCGCGCCGAAGCCGCTCGCACTCCATCTCGCTCAGGACACCGACACGCAGCCGACGGCGTTCCTCCTCCGTCGGGAAGTCGTCGCCGCGGCCCCAGGAACCTTCCAGGTCGTCCGGCTCCAGGTGCAGGTCGAAGCCGTGGCAGGCCGGCTCGTTCGCCACCGTTGCGTAGATCTGCTCGGCCGTCATGCCGCGAAAGCGCGGATCGAACAGACCGGCGGCCGGGAGCGTGAAGCCGAACTCCTTCAGCATCAGGTTCGTCGCGTGGTCGATGGCGGCGTTCCAGGCCACGCGCGCCCGGCCCTTGCGTCGGTCGATGTGGCCCAGGACGACGTGCATCACCTCGTGAGCGAAGACGCCAGCGATCTCCGGCTCGGTGAGCGTATCGCACCACGCCGGGTTGACGAAGATGTTGTAGCCGTCGGTGGCCATCGTCTGGCACCACGGCATCGCCGAGGCGTTGACGAGCGGCAGCCGGGCCAGGGCGGAGGCCAGGTACGGGTGCGCCAGCATCAGTTGCAGACGCGCCCGGAGAACACGCGGAGGGAGGTCGTTCATGCGAGCAACTCCCGGTGTCGAGAGACGAAATCGCGGTACGCCCGGTGCCGGCTGAAGAGCGGGTCGGCCCGCAGCAGGTCGCGAATGAGCAGCACGCCGAGTTCCGGCGACAGACGCGGGAGCAGCACGCCGGCCGCCTCGACGATCGGCTTCTCCTTGCCCCGGCTGGCGACGTAGGCGAGCAGGGCGTACAGGTCGCCGAGCTTCGTCGGCAGCGTGGCCTCGCCCGGACTGGCGAGAATGGCCAGGATCATTTCCTCGCTCAGGGCCTGCCGTGTGTACGCGAGAAACTCCGACGCCGCTCCCTCGCCGACGATGCCGAGCAGCACGTCGGCCGCATCGCCCGGCTTGCCGAGTGCCATGAGAGCGTCACTGACCATCTGCCAGGCGCGCGGCGTCGGGAAGCCGCGATCGGTGCTGGTCATGTTCAGCAGCAATTCGCGCCGCGTGGACAGGAAGCCGACGACGAGCGGATGAATCCTCGTGGCGATGGCCCAGGCACGCCAGTCCTCGAAGTCCGCCTCGAAGTCGAGATGGATGAATCGGTTCGCCAGGGCCGCCGGCATGCGAAACGTCACCGAACGATCCTCGGCCCGGTTGCCGGCGGCGACCATGCGCCAGCCGTCAGGCAGCACATACTCGCCGACACGACGATCGAGTGTCAGCTGATAGAGGCTCGCCTGAACCAGCGGCGGGGCGGCGTTCAGTTCGTCGAAGAAGAGGATGCCCGGTGTGTCGTCCGGGCGCGGCAGGAATGACGGCGGACACCAGACAGCCCGTCCCTCGACGACGGCCGGGATGCCGCGCAGGTCGGTCGGGTCGAGCAGCGAGGCGCGCACGTCGATCAGCGGCACGCCACGGCTGCGAGCGGCCTCGCGGACGATGGACGATTTACCGACGCCGGGCGGCCCCCAGAGGAAGACCGGCCAGGGCGTCTCGTAGAGACGATCGATCACTTCAAGCACACGCGATGGTTTCATGATGATTTCTCGGTTTCGTGAGTGGGAGCGAGCAGCGGCCCGATCACATCGGGCAGCCAGGCCGCCGGCGGTTGGCCCCAGTGAACGACGGGTAACACCTCCCCCATCGGAACGGTCAGTTCCAGCGGTGGCAGGCCGGTCAGCCAGGATTCGGTGAGGTTCGGGGGGAACACGACCGTCGGGAACTCCGCCTCGGTTCCGTCGAAGTCGTGCGTCCGGATGAACAGGGTCGTCTCCGTCCGGGTTCGTGGTCGAAAGCGCAGGCGGATCACTTCCTCGCGGGCCAGGCACGCGGAGAATCGCAGGATCGCCTCGGGTGTCGGCGTCGTGATCCGCAGGCCACCCGGCACGTCCTGCACCGCCAGGCCCAGGTCATGAAGCGTCGACCCGGAAGCGAGCGTCGCATCGGTCAGCAGACGGGCTGCACACCGGCGATAGCTCCAGCCGTTGGTGCCGGAGATCTCCAGCGCGAAGCCGGCCGAGACGTGGCAGATGACGCGCATCGGCGATGGCCGGAAGTGAAATCCGGCTACCTGTGCCAGGGCTTCGCCGAATGCCAGGCGGACTTCGGGCCTTCGGCCCTTGGCCACGAATCGCAGCGGCGAGCAGGCCAGCGTGACGGGGCGGTGTCCGTCAGGATCATCTGGGCCGACGAGGAGGACACGCTGCTTTTCGTGCCGGACGGTCGTCCGGGCGAAGGCGAGCCGGACGACGCGGACGGCCAGGTCCAGGGAGGCCGGGTCGAGATCGAGTTGGTCGTACTGGCCGAGGAGGTGCCGGATCTCGCCGTCGCTGACGACCGGGTGACGCGCGGCAATGAGAGCGTCGATCCGCAGGAGGAGTCGAGTGCGGACCTCGGCCTGGGGATGATGGACGGCCGCCAGCAGGAGGAGCGGAAGGCCGTCGCGGTTAAGGGTCAATGCATGAGTCGAACCTGCGAGCGCGGAGTCGCGTTGTTCCATGCCCACAGGGAGAGCCGGCCAGCATCTCAGGTTCGCGCAATTCCTTCCCGGCGCAGTACAATCCCCCTCGCACTTGCTCCCCGGATCTTTACAGAGGCTCTCCCATGCACACGCACCGTCTGCTCGCACTGCTGGCCTTTGCCGTGGCCCTGATGCTCACCCCGATCATCGGCCCTGCTCTGGCGCAGAAGAAGGAACCGCCGAACGTCCCGCCACGCAAGGGCAAGACCGAAACGGTCGCCCTCTTCAACGGCAAGGATCTGACCGGCTGGGTCGGCCATGACAAATACTGGAGCGTCAAGGACGGCGTCATCATCGGCAAGAACACCGATCCGGTGCCGGTCAGCACCTACCTGTTGACGAAGGACAACTACACCGACTTCCGTCTCGTTTTCGACTTCAAGCTGGCGCAGTCGGAGATGCACTCCGGCATCGCGATGTGGGGCCGGGCCGCCCCGGAGAAGGGGGACAAATTCACCTACGCCGGCCACCTGGTCATGTTCCCGTCCGGCTACGGCTTCTACGATCTGTACGGACGCAACGGCATCCACGCCAACGCCGCCGCGGCGAAGAAGGTCGGCAAGCAGCATGACTGGAACCACATCGAGATCCTGGCCCAGGGCAACCGCATCCGCTTCGTCCTGAACGGCGAGCTGATCTCCGACTGGCGGGAGCCGATGCCGGAACGCATCAAGGCCGGCCCGATCGGCCTGCAACTCCACTCGAACAAGGTGCCGCAGGAGGTGCAGTTCAAGAACCTGAAACTGGAGACGTTCCCCGAGGACAAACTGACGACGCTCAGGGGCGACAAGTAAGCGACGAAGAGGTGAACCACAGAGGCACGAAGAACACCGAGAAGATTCTCTGTGTTCTTCGTGCCTCTGTGGTAAGATCGATCAACCCGAGGAGCCAGCCATGTTCATCACCGCGTTGCTCGTCGTCACGCAGGCGGTCACGCCGACGCCGGCCGACTCGCGTCAGGTCGCCATCGACCTCGCTCTGCCGCTGCTCCAGAAGGCGGCCGCCGGCCACATCGAACAGAAGACCTGTTTCGCCTGCCACAACCAGGCCACCCCGATGCTCGCCTTCGCCACGGCCCGGGCGCGCGGCTTCGACCTGGAGCCCGAGACGTTCAGCGACCAGGCCGAACACATCCTGCGGTTCATCGGCTCCAACCGCGAGCGTTTCACCTCCGGCAAGGGCACCGGCGGCCAGGTCGATACGGCCGGCTACGCCCTGTTCACGCTCGAACTGGCCGGCCACGAACCGAACGAGGACACCACGGCCGTCGTCGAGTACCTGCTCAAGACCCAGGCCGGCCGCGATCACTGGAACACCACGTCGGATCGACCGCCGACCGAGGCGAGTACGTTCACCTCGACGTACCTCGCCCTGCGGGCCTTGCGTCACTGGCCGACGAAGGCCCAGCAGGAACGGGCCACGAAACGCATCGAGGCGGCCCGCGCCTGGCTGCTCAAGCAGAAGCCGAAGGACACCGAAGATCGCGTCTTCCGCCTGTTCGGCCTGAAGGAAGCCGGGGCTGACCCGACCGCCATCGCCGCGGCAGCGTGGGACCTGCTCAGGACCCAGCGGCCCGACGGCACCTGGTCGCAGACTGAATCGATGGAGCCGGACCCGTACGCGACGGCGACCGCCCTGGTCGCCCTGCACCAGGCTGGTGGCCTGGCCGTCGATCATCCCGCCTACACGCGCGGCGTCGCTTTCCTGGTGAAGTCGCAGAAGCCGGACGGCTCGTGGTACGTCAAGTCGCGCAGCAAGCCATTCCAGCCGTACTACGAGAGCGGCTTCCCGCATGGCAAGGACCAGTTCATCTCGGCCGCCACGAGCGGCTGGGCGACGACGGCCCTGCTGCTGACCCGGCCGGCGAAGTGATGCCCGCAGCCATTCTGATCCAGGCTCCAGAGGTACTCACATGGCCCGCTACTGCCCCTCCTGCGGTGTCGTCCTGACCTCGACGGAATACAGCCAGGGCGAGTGTTCCGAATGCGGAGCCACCTTCCCGAGCGAGCGCACGACCACCGCGCCGGCCGGGCAGCGCATCACACCTCTTCAGCCGATCGCGAGTACCCCTGGGCCAATCTCACCGCCGCGTCCCTCGCCGGTGGGCAAACTCCTGGCGACGGTCCTGTTCCTGCTGACCATCGGCAGCTTCTTCCTCCCCTGGGGTATGTTCCGCTCGATCTGGGACGGTTTCAGCAAGGGGGGCGAGATCTGCGCTCATGCCGGCTGCCATGAACCATCGACGGAGTTCGTCAAGTACGGCGATGGCTTTTCCGTCGCGGAGACGGTGGGCTACTGCAAGGACCACCAGCACGAGGCCCCGAAGGATTTCACCATCACCCAGGGCAAGAGCTTCTCGATCCTCCTGGCGATGGTCTTCGTGATCGGCCCCGGATTGTACCTGCTCTGGTTCCTCGTCTCACTGTTGAGCGTCTACCGCGAGGAGCCCGGCGCGCTGAGCGTGTTCTTCCTGTACGTGGCCGGGGGGCTGATCCTGCTCAACGCACTTTCGTACGGATACTGGCACTACTGCCACTTCGCGTTCCGACACAGCGGCTGGTGAACGTGACGCGACCAGGGATGCGGACGCTTCGGCCGGGTTTCCCTATTCTGTCGGTGGAACCCGCGACTCCGAGCAGGACTTTTTCCATGGACGACTCGACCGATCCGCTCAGGCCGAAGTACCGCCGCGTGCTTCTCAAGTTGAGCGGCGAGGTGTTTGGCCATCCCGAGATTCCGGGCACGCCGAAGCGCTCCGGCATCAACATTGACGCGACGCTGAACATCGCCCAGCAGATCAAGAACGTCGCCAGCCGCAAGGTGCAACTGGCCGTCGTCGTCGGTGGCGGTAACATCCTTCGCGGCAGCCAGTTCAGTGCTGGCACCAACGTCATTCAGCAGCCGACGGCCCACTACATGGGCATGTTGGCGACCATCCTCAATGGTCTGGCACTGCAAGAAGCCCTGGAGAGCCTCGAAGTCGAGACGCGCTTGCAGACGGCCATCCGCATGGAGGCGGTCGCCGAGCCGTACATTCGCCGCCGGGCCGAACGGCACCTGGGCAAGGACCGCGTCCTCATCCTGGCCGGCGGGACGGGCAATCCGTTCGTCACGACCGACTCGGCCGCCGCTCTTCGGGGTCGGGAGTTGCAGGCCGAGATTCTCCTCAAGGCGACCAAGGTGGACGGCGTCTACAGCGAGGATCCGGGGATCAACCCGCACGCGGTGCGCTACGACAAGTTGACCTATACCGACCTGATTCGCAATAATCTCAAGATCATGGACACCGGCGCGGTCGATTCCTGCCGGGACGGTAAGCTGCCGATCCTGGTCTTCAGCTACAAGCAGGAAGGCAACATCGAACGGGCCATTGCCGGCCAGCCGATCGGCACCTTGGTCGGCGAGACGGCCTGAAAGAGTCGAGGAGCGAGGACTATGAGTTCTGAAGAAATCTTGCTGGATTGCGAAGAGCGCATGGACAAGGCGCTGAGCAACTACAAGGAGCAGTTGCGCGGTCTGCGCACCGGCCGAGCATCCCCGGCCATGGTGGACAACCTCCGCGTGGAATACTACGGTTCGCCGACTCCGTTGAAACAGTTGGCCCAGATCAGCACGCCGGAGCCGCAGCAGATTCTGATCCGGCCGTACGATACGGGAGCCCTGAAGGACATCGAGAAGGCGATCCGGTCGAGTGATCTGGGTCTGAGTCCGTCCAACGACGGCAAGATGATCCGGCTGACCGTCCCGCCGATGTCTGGCGAGCAGCGCAAGAAACTGGAGAAACTCGTCAAGGAGAAGGCCGAGGAGGCGAAGGTCTCCTGTCGGAACGTCCGCCGGGACGCGAACAAGGGCCTGGAAACGGCTCAGAAGGGCGGCGATCTGACCGAGGACGATCTGGAGACGGCCAAGGAGCAGGTCCAGACGCTCCTGAAGGACCATGAGGCCCGGATCAGCGACCTGGCCGACAAGAAGGTCCAGGAGATTCTGGAACAGTGAGGCGTTCCGGGACGGGCGCTCGCCCGTCCCGACGGAGGCTTGCGCCATGCCGACGGTCCCCCTGGTTCCCGAGAACAGCGATCACCCGATCGTGCAGCGGGTCTTCGCCGACATCAAGGCGACGAAGAAGATCGACTTCGTGCCGAACTTCTGGCGAGCCCTGGCCAGCCATCCAGAGCATCTCGAACTCTGCTGGACCCGAGCCAAGGCGATCATGCAGGACGGTCGGATCAGCCTGCTGGTCAAGGAAATCGTCGCCCTGGCCGTGTCGGCGACCAACTCGTGCCGCTACTGCATCAACTCGCACACGGCCGCGGCCATGAAACTCGGCCTGGACGAGGAGAGCCTCGGCGAG
>CAYYJM010000020.1:5143-8723 GCA_964471755.1 uncultured Alcaligenaceae bacterium | reverse complement strand
AAGAACATCGCCGTGGTCGGCCTCTACAACGGCTTCAACAAACTGGCTGACGCCTACCAGGTCGAGCCGGACATTCTGCCGCCAGCGGCGAAGGAGTAGCCGCGAATCGGAAAACGCCAACATGGGCGTCTACGACGATGCGGCCCGCTTCGCGGCTGAAGCCGATCCGCCTGCTTTTCTCGCCCGGATTCTCGTGGAGACCCGTCGTCAGGATCTCACCTTCCGGACCTGGCTCAACCCGCGCACCTCGCCTCTGCCGGGGAGCCCGGAACGAACCGCTGACCTGCTGGCCGTTCTCGACGATCCGCAGGTGCCCGAGGTTCCGTGGCTGCTCGGGATCGAATTGCAATCCCGGCCGGACGAGCAGAAGTTGCGGGTCACTCTGGAATCGACCGGCATTTTCACCGCGCGATTTCACCCTGGATCGTATCGTGTCACCAGTGCCATCGTCCACCTGACGGGCCAGCCCACAACGTCAATGATCGACGCGCGCCTGGGGAAATTCGGCACCTTTCATCGCCCCATTCCGTGGGACGTCTCCGCCGACGCGGCGCGGACTGCGCTGGACCGGGTTGCCCGCGATCAGCTATCCTGGGCGATACTGTTCTGGGTTCCCTTGATGCGAGGCGGCGAGCGCGTGGGGATCGCGACACGGTGGCGATCCCTCGTCGGCGAAAAGGTCGCCGATCGCACACGGCGGAGCGACCTGGCCGGGATCGCTCTGGTGTTCGCCGAACTCGCCGGTCGATACCTCTTGTGGGAGCGCATACTGGGAGGATGGGAGATGACCGAATCAGCTGTCGTCAACCGGTGGATCAATCAGGGCGAAACGCGCGGCGACCTTCGCCGTTTGCGTCGGGTCATTATCGAACTGCTGGACATTAGGTTTCCGGGGGCGGCGACACAGGACGTGCGCCAGGTCATCGAGCAGCAGGAAGATCTCCCACTGCTTGAGCAGTGGTTCCAGGCAGCCGCTCGGGTCAAAACCTACGCGGACTTCCTCCGCGACCTCCGCGGCTGAAACTCACCCCGGCGGCCACGTCATATCCCGGCCGCCGAGCAGATGAACGTGCAGATGCGGCACCGTCTGGCCAGCCTGCTCCTTGCAGTTGATCACCAGCCGATAGCCCGCAGACAGACCGAACTGCGCCGCCAACTGTCGGGCGACCTTGTGCAGATGAGCCAGGATCGGCCCGTCCTCGTCGGTGATGTCGTCGTGCGTGCGGATCACCTTCTTCGGGATGATCAGCACGTGGACCGGAGCCTGTGGGTTGATGTCATGGAAGGCCAGGCAGAGATCGTCCTCGTAGACGATCTTCGCCGGGATCTGCTTCTCGATGATCTTCAGGAACAGATTGTCGCTCAGCATGGGGTTCCTCCGCAACGGGTGGCGAGAATACAATACCGCTTCGGGACGATCGTCGCAACCGCCAGGAGGGCAGAGACATGGCCTGGATCGTCGGCATCGATGAGGCGGGCTACGGCCCCAACCTCGGGCCGTTCGTCATGTGCAGCGTCGCCTGGCGTGTTCCGGACGACCACGTCGGTGACGACGGCGTCGATTTCTGGCAGCTCCTGCCTCGCGTCCTGTGCAAGGGCACCGACAGAAAACCAGGCGAACGTGTCGTCGTCGATGACTCGAAGATCGTCCACGGCAAACGCGGTCTAACTGGCCTGGAACGCGGCGTCCTGGCCCTGCTGCACCAACTCACACCCGCGACCCTCGCCGATTTGATCCGTCCGGCCTGCCGTGAAGGGATCGACGACCTTGCCGGAGAGGTCTGGTACACCGGGGCCAGCGACGTTCCGGCCGAGGGAAGCGACGATCTGACCCCGCTGCGAGCGACCCTGAGCGAGGCGTTCACGGCCAGCGAACTGACGCCGGGGCCGTGGCACTGCCTGTTCGTCTGCCCGGCCCGGTTCAACGCCCTGACCGCCGCCGCCGGCTCCAAGGGGGCCGTCCTCGCTCACGGTCTGCAACGACTGCTGCGCGAGGTGCCCGACCTTCCGGGCGACGATCCGCTCCACCTGTTCGTGGACAAGCACGGCGGCCGAAATAACTACGCCGCGTTCCTGCAACACGCTTTCGATCAGGGCATGGTCGTCGCTCGTCAGGAGAGCGCCGCCCGGAGCGTCTACGAGGTACTCGGCCTGCCGCGTCAGGTTCGCCTCTGTTTCCAGCCCCGGGCCGACGCGAGCCATGCCACCGTCGCCCTGGCCTCGATGGCGGCGAAGTACCTGCGTGAACGGCTCATGGGCGAGTTCAACGCCTTCTTCCGCCAGCACCTGCCCGAGCTGGAGCCGACGGCCGGATACCCGCTCGACGCCACCCGTTTCTTCGCGGCCATCCAGCCCATTCTCTCCACCCTGAACCTCTCTGCGGAAAGTTTGTGGAGAAAAAAATGACGGCCGGGACAATAAACTGCCCCGGCCGCGCATCGGTGTAAGTGTGAGGAGAAGATACCCTCGCCGATTGAGCGTCTGAGACCGTGGGGGGTCGAGGAGCGGAGTCTCCTTTCAGACGTGGGCTCGGCAGGCGAACTCTCTCTTCGGCCATGGTTGACAGTGAACCAGGCCAGCTACTGCGGGACGACTGGCAGCGTCTCCCGTGATGGCTGGCCCGGTTTCGTTTTGGCCACATCGGTGCCGGCCGGTGGGGTCATGTCGAACGAAGACCGCCGGCAAGCCGGCGGCTAAATGAAGAGGGATCGTTCTGGCGGCCCGATCACAGCCGATCGAACGAGTCGATCCAGCGAACCATCTCCTCGAAGACGGGCAGCGTCAGGTACTGGTGCCCGAGGTTCTCGATCTCACGGTAGATGGCCGGATACTTGAACTCGGCGATTTTCTCCCGCGTCGCCTTGACCGCGTCCTTGATCGGATCCTTCGACCCGGCGACAAGGAAGAACGCCAGCGGCTGATTGGCGACCTTTTCCTTGGGGTTGTTCCCCAGAGCGGCTCCGGTCGTGGCCACGCCACGGATCGTCGAACGGGCGTTGAAACCCAGGTACAGGGCCATCTGGCCACCGATACCCATGCCATGCGCGATCACACGCCGCGGATCGATGTTGTAGTCCTTGCTCACCGCCTTGATCGAGTCCAGAACGAAGTCCTGCTCGGTATGCACCCAGCCGTCCTCGCCTTCGGCCAGAGGAGCCACGACGATGATGTGGTGCTGCTCGCAGTAACTCGCCCACAGGGCAGCCACGTCCTCGAGGTCCTTGTCGCGCTTCTTGTTGACCGGGTGCAGCCAGACCACCAGGCTATGGGACACGTTCGGGTCATAGTTCCGCGGCACGAACATCCAGTAGGTGTGGTCGCCGGCCGCCGTCTGGCGCTTGAACAGGTCCGTCTCGAACTTCGGCGCTCCGGCGGCCTTGGGATCGAACGCCGGCTTGCCCTTGCGTCGAGTCGAATCATCCGGCAGCTTGTCCGGCACCGTCTCGGGCACCTCGCCGAGTTTCACGGTAACCTGCTCGGTCTTGCCGCCGGCCTTGCGAACGACCTCCAGTTTGAGATCCGTGCCGGGCGTGGCCGTGGCCAGGATGGCCATCAGCGCATCACGATCCTTGACCGTCTG
>CAYYJM010000020.1:0-5133 GCA_964471755.1 uncultured Alcaligenaceae bacterium | reverse complement strand
ACCGCTCGCCTTGGTGATCCGATCGCCGACCTTGAGCCCCGCCGTCTCGGCCGGGCTCTTCGCGTAAACGTGGCGAATCTCGACACCAGCCTTGTCGTCGTCGCGGATCGGCAGGATACCGAGGAACGCCGCACCGGCCGACGAGCCCGCACCGCCAAGTACCGGCTTGAGAACCAGCGCCTCGTTGCCGCGCTGGAGCTTCACCGAGATGGTGTCACCCTCATAGCACTTGCCGAGCTGATGCTTGAGCTGGGCGTGATTACGGACGACCTTCCCCTCGACCTCGACGATCTTGTCGCCGGCCTTGATGCCGATCTTCTCGGCCGCCGAGCCCGGAGCAACCGTGCCGACAACCGGCTCGTCGGCGTACTGGTCCTGGCTCTTCATGGTGACGCCGAGCAGGCCGGACTTGAGATCCTTGCCCAGCTTGAGACGAGGCAGGGCGGCCATCACGTCTTCCATCGGGATGGCGAAGCCGATGCCCGAATCGTACCACTCGATGCCGGCCGTCTCGCCGTCGGATCGCGGCGAGGCCGGCACCAGGATACCGAAGACACGGCCGGTCAGATCGATCATCGGGCCGCCGTAGTTGACCGGCGAGACCTTCGCGTCGGTTTGCAGGGCCTTGCCCCAGATGCGGTCAATCGCGCTGATGATGCCGACGCTGATCGATGGGGTCTGCCCGACATCGCCAGCCAGAGTTCGGCCGACGGCGATGGTCGTCCGACCGACGGTCTGTTCCGCCGGTGGGACCGCCGTCGGCACTGGCAGATCCTTGACGTTGTCGATTTTCAGCAGCGTCAGCATCCGCGTCTGATCGGTGGCGATGACCTTGGCGACGTGCTTCTCCGGATGGCCCGCGACCGCCACGATGATCGACGACGGCTTGTTGGCGAAGTTGAACGCGCTGGAGATGATGTAGCCATCGGCCGAGAGAATCACGCCGCTGGTCGGGCCGACGCCCTTGCGCACGGTCGGCCTCCCACGGCCGCCGGCCGAGATGATCTCGGTGCCGCCCGACGTTTCGATCTGCACGACGCTCGGAGCCACCTTCTTGACGGCGGTCTTGATTGCCGTCGCCATCAAGTCTTCGAGCGGATCATCAGCGGCTTGTGTCGGGGCCGAGAGCAGGAGCAGCGCCAGCAACGTCGGCACCGCCAGCCAGGGGGACTTCCATCGTGCGGTCATGATCGGGTCCTTCAAGGTCGGTGTGCGGGTCAGGGGCGGTTCACGGCCGGGGTTGTGTCGGAGCCGGGGTCGGCGTGGGCGTCTTCGCCTTTGGCTTCTCGGTCAGCTTCAAGGTCAGTGTCATCAGCTTGTCAACCCGGCGAACCTCGAGCTTGACCTCGGAATTCGGCCGGTACTTGTTGATCGTCTCGTTGTACATCTGGATGCTCGGCACCGGCAGGCCATCGACGTAGACAATCAGATCGTCGGCCTGGAGTCCGGCCGCCTCGGCCGGCGAATCCGGGCGCACGTCCTCGACGTACGGCGGCGTCCGATCGACGACGTTCGGCACCAGCACGACACCCGTGTAGCCACCGCCGCCCTCGTTCGGTTTCTTGTTGTCGATCGGCCGGTATTTCTCCTTCTTCTCGACCAGATCGAGGATCGACACCGTCAGCTTCTTGCCATCGGCCTGGAGGACTTCCACCCGAGCCTGGATCGGCAGGGCGTAATTGAGCCAGGTGTTGGTCAACTCGTTGCGCAGTTCTCGACCGATCAGGCCGAGCAACTCTCCCCGGCGATCGGTCAGCGCACCGCCGGCCGCTCCGGGATTGTTGGTGATCGCATCGACGACGTAGACGTCGCCGGTGTAGGGGGCCTCGAAGATGCCGATCCGGCCGTGCAGTTTGGCGTAGGCCGCCACCCGCCCTTGCTGAACGGACATCGGCTCGTCACGAGTGGCGATCTCGAACTGATTGCTGAAGCCGAGAATGCCCGTTCCCGCCTCCGCCGGCGAACGTTTGGCCGCCTCGACGACATTGAAGAACGGCAGGTCGAGACCATCCTTCTCGGTGCCGATCTTGATCAGAGCGACGTCGAGTTCCGGTTCGATCGCCACGACCTTGGCTGACATGCGTGTGCCATCGTACAGATGAACGCGCAGATCGGCCGTGTCGAGGATGTGGTTGTTCGCGGTCAACGCATAGCCATCCGGCGAGATGACAACGCCAGTGCCGTAGTGGGGCAGGCCGCGGATGCCGCCGGCCCCGAAGATCTTGACCATCTTCTTGTTGACCTGGGCCGCGACGTCGGCGACCGAATTCTGCGCGGTCGCCGGATCCGTCGCCGCCAGCAGGATGAGAACGGCCGTCAGGCCGCCCAGCAGGATCCAGAGTCTCTTCATGGATGCGAACTCGTGGTTGTCTTCCATTTAGCCGCCGGCTTGCCGGCGAGTTGACGAAGGACCGCCGGCAAGCCGGCGGCTAAAGTGGATCTAGCTGCCCGCCTTCAGCGTGAACGTCGGGGCGTTGAAGATCGCGTAGGTCTTGTCGCCATACTTGACCGTGATCGTCTGTGGCAGCATCCTGCCATCGACCTTCTTGTAGTCGGCCAGATGAACTTCACACGGATCCAGGTCCGCCCGACTGATGACCTCGAAGCCCAGGAGTTGGCCGCGATCCTGCTCGCGCGTCGAGAAGTACCACTTCGCCTCGATGCCGGCGTGCTTGGTCCGCAGGACCTCGCAATCGACTCGCAGCTTGGCGTAGTCGGGCTTGTCCTGACCCTGAGGAAGCAGGTACCACGGCTCGACGCCTCCGTGGCTGAAGTCGCCGACGAAGCCCTTTTCGCCGTACACCAGCAACTGACGGTAGAGGTACAGTGCCATGAGCAGGCCGCCGCTGTTCGGCGGATCACGCAGCACGTCGGCCGACTGGTTTGTGTCCAGCGGAGCGATGTTGTAAATCAGGCCGTCGATGGTGGCCTTGACCACGTCGAGCTTGCCGTCGGCCGCACCGCGTTCGATGATCGCGAACTCCGCCGTCGTCCGCTTGTCCTTGACGATACCCGCCGACTTGATCTCCCAGGGACCCTTCAGGGTCGAGAAATCTCCCATCGTTTCCTTGATCTGTTTGACGAGCCGATCCTTCTCCAACTTGTTGAAGTAGAAGTTGGCGTAGCCCTTCTTGGCCTCGAACATCGGATGCTTGGTCTCCGGCTTCCGTGGCTGCTGAGGCTGGCCCGGCTGCGGCTGTGGTTGTCCGCCGACTTCCTGGCGCTGCACCCCCATGAGACGGACGAGAACCTCATGGCGGTCGTTGTTGTGCCGGTAGATCAGCGGCACGCGCCAGCCACGCGGGTAGAGACCGAGGATGTTCTTGTAGTTGTTGACGCTCGTCAACCGCGGCACACCGCCGAAGCCGATCACCTCGTCGCCCAGTTCCAGACCGCGCCGCATGGCATCGCAGTCGATCATGCCGTTGACCACCAGTTTGCCGAGGATGCCCGTCTCCACGTCGCTCTCGACGCTTGCGCCGAGGCTGGCATGATCGGTGTCGAGCCCGGCCCGCAGTTGGCCCAGGAAGTTCTTGATCTGATTGATCGAGATGGCGTAGCCGACGCCGGAGTTGACCCGGCCGCGCTTCTCGAACGAGCCGCGACCGTTGATGCCGATCAGTTCGCCGTCCATGTTGAACAGCGGCCCGCCGGAGTTGCCCGGGTTGATGCTCGTGTCGATCTGGATGCAGTTGGTGTACTCGAGCAGCGTCCCGGCCGGGTACTGGTAGCGCTGCACGCCGCTGACCAGACCGAACGTCACCGTCGGCGTGAAGTCGGTCGCCAGCAGGAAGGGATTGCCCATCGCCAGCGACCAGTCGCCGGCCCGGACCTTGTCGCTATCGCCCATTTTGGCGAAGGGGAATTTGTCCCCCTCCTTCTGGGGCAGCAGCTTGATCAGGGCGACGTCGCCGACCTTGTCCAGGCCGACGAGGACGGCATCGTAGAGGATGCCGTTGGACAGGCCGCACTTCATGACGTTGCCGGCCCCCTCGGTGACGTGGAAGTTCGTCAGGGCGTAGCCTTCCGCGTCGATCAGCACACCGCTGCCGCCGCCGTTGCCGCCCTTGCCGAAGACGGCCACGACGGACGGCTTCACCTTCTCGATGGCGGCGATCCGCTGCTTTTCCATGGCGAGCAGCTTCGGATCGAGGCCCTGCGCGTCGCCGCGACCGGCGAGCAGGAGGACCGCTGTCAGGGCCAGTGCCACGCTGCGATTCATCGGGGTCGTACTCCGCTGGGGGTCTTACTTCGTCAACTGGGCGCTGCCCAGATCCAGATGCTTGCCGATGTCCTTGCCGTCGGGATCACTGACCACGATCCGCAGCCGGTCCACGTCGCGGATGTTCAGCGTGATCGGCTGGGCTCGTACCTTATCCTGACGATTGAAGGTGAGCGAGAGTAACTCCCGGCCGTCCCCTTCGATCAACAGATGGACGCTGCCATCCGCCCCGCCGATTTCATCGTCGATGCCGGCCGTCGCCCGGAACTCGTTGAATTCGCCGTTCAGGTCGTATTCCAGCTCCGTGAAAGTGAACATCGCCAGGCCCTTCGAGTAGGACTCGCCGCGCAGCCGCATCGGCCCGGTATTGTTCAGATTCTTGTCGAGAAGGAGGTGGGCGAACCGCGCCCCCGAGGCGCTCTCCAGCACCTTGCGTTCGGGCGTCAGGTCGGACAGGTACACCTGTCGGCCCTTGCTGTAGTCGAGCTTGGCCAGTTGGGTCAGCGGGACCGTGAACTTCGTCCCGCAGGAGGTCGTGGCCGTCAGCTTGTCTCCCTCGGCACTCAGGCTGTTGACCATGAGCAGGTTGCCGCCCTTGTCGGTCAGTTTGAGGTTCGTCGGTGGAGCGAGCGGATTGGGGATGCGAAAGAAGATCAGCCCTGCCGCGGCCGCGATGGGAAGCTCGCGCTTGCCACCGACCCCCGAGGCGAGCGTGAACTCGATTTTCGCACCGTCCGCGCTCCCTTCACCGATCGACCCCTTGAGAGGATTGAGGACATCGTCGCGATACACGGCGAACGTGTCCCGGTCGCGCTTCTCCGCGACGGCCGCTCGCCAGAGTTTCCGCAGCTTCTCATTCTGGGCGTTATTCAGGATGTTGTCTATCACCTTGACCGGGAGGGTCGTCTCCT
>CAYYJM010000019.1:22730-43616 GCA_964471755.1 uncultured Alcaligenaceae bacterium | reverse complement strand
CAGGTCGTGGTGCGCTTACTTCGCTCGGCCTGCGGCCTCGCTGCGTGCGCGGCTCTGACAAGCCGCGGAGTCAGCGGCCGAAGCTCTGAAGCACCGGCCGCACCCGGGGTACGAACGGGATCCCATGGCCGCGTGCGGAACCGCCGATTCTGAACCGCCATCGAGTATCGGAATCAATCGCGTTTCTTGAATCGGTAGGCCCACATGACGCCGTTGTCTTCGCTATCTCTGGCAATGTGGCAGAAGTACACGTTCAACTCGGGATCGTAAAAGACATTGGCGGCGAATCCGAGGAATGTAGGACCTCCGGACGGGATGGAAAGTGGTCTGGCCCACGAATTGGTTTTCGGATCGTAGGCGTGGACTCCGAGCTGAGCCCCGGTCATCTGAATCACCACCACGAGGTCTCGCTCCGAATCGTAATGGATATGAGCGGTGTTCGTGGTCATTCCTCCCTCCGGGCCGACACCTTTGGGCTTCAGGTAGCTCCAGGTGTTGTTCGCAATGTCGTAGGCCATGAGGCCGTCCTTCGCCGCGTCGGCACCATCGCCATCGTTCCGATAGATGCGGTTTCGTTTGGAATCGTAGCAACAGTTGCCATCGTAACCCCGAGGTCTGGGGCCTTTCGGATTGAGTTCACTCCACTCGTTCCTGGCGACGTCGAAGCGTGACACGCCCGCTGCCCCCGTGACGTAGAATTGTTTCTGGGCGGCGACGTAGTGAAAATGGGGGAATGACTGACTGGTGTATCCAAACGAACCCTTCGCTGGCGTGCGTTCAAACTTCCCGGTCGCCACATCGTAGTACCACGGCGAATAGGCCGACTTCTTCTTGCCCTTGAGCTGCTCGTCGATCAGTTTCATGCCAGGCTCCATGTCCTGCAAGTTGGCCTGGTAGTATCGGTTCAGCCCATCGGTACCGAAGAAGGCGAACTTCTTCCGATCCGAATCGTAGGAGAGAAACCCAAAGGCATGAATCATGGTGTGAACGGGAATGGCCTGGCCGGCCCGATCGCGCAACAGTCCGTCGTCGTCGATCGCGAGTTCTTTGTTCTTGACTCTCTGGGTGAACGTCTTCGTGTTCATGCCAGGATAGAGGCAGATCCAGCGGTGGGCGTTGATGTCGTAGAACCACAGATCGTCCATGTTGTAGCCATCGGGCTTGAGGAAATGGTGAACTCCTTCGCCGGTGAAGAAGGCTCCCCGCCGGCTCGGTTCGAGAACCATCGCCCTGGCACCCCACGAACGGCCGCGCGCCTTGCCCCACTTCGGGTCCGCAGCCGGGGCGCCGAGATTCACCCACTCGTTGTCACCGAGGGCTTTGATCTTGTCGAGGTGCGGTCCTGGTTTGGATGGAAGCGACGCCAGCGGCCCCTGACTGCTTGCAGAAGCGCACAGGGATGTGAAGGTCAACAACGCGAATGCAAGTCGGATCATGTGCGTTTCTCTTCGATACATATCAACACCACCTCCAGCGTGTTAGCCGGACGCGCCAGCGACGGATCCAGAATCCAGATCCAGACATCCGTCGCTGGCGCGTCCGGCTAACGTGCCCATCGTTCGTGGAAGAGAACGTCCAGACTCACTTGAGGTACAAACTGGTCCCCATGGCCGCATGCGGAACCGCCCGGGCGACGCCATCGGACGGGTCGGCCAGAGTAAAGGCGATTGCCACGGGGAACTTCTTTCCCTTCGGCAGGTTGGTCAAACCGGCCGAAGTTCCATGGCATTGCACGCCGTCGCCCCACCAGGTGCCCCTGGCCACGGCGTCAAAACGCACCACCTTGCCAGCCTTCGCTTCCACGAAGCCCAGCACGTCCGCATCGAAGCCCTGGTCATCGGTCTTCGAGCCGGTTCGCAAGGTGCCCGTCAGTCGGCCCTCGTGCAGCTTCAGATCCACCCGTTTCAGACCTCGCAACACCGGGTGGAACGTCGCCAACCGCTTCTGCACGCTGACCGGAATCTCGCCCTTCGCCAGCAGGTCCGCCTCGTCCTTGCGAATCCAGACACGCTCCACGCCCACCATGTGGTTCCAGACATCCGTGAACCGGGTGTCCGGGCCCGGCGTTCTGGCATTCGGGTCCAGGAGTTTCCAGGTCGCGTAGATCACCAGGCCGCCTTCAGGCGGCTTCCGGGTCAGGCCCCACGTTTCTCGCGGGCCGAGGGCCTTCAGAACTTCCGCCTCGTCCTCCGGTTTGTATTTCGCGAGCCCATCCAAAAGCACCTTCTTCAACTCGGCGGGCGTCCAGACGTTCTTGTCCATGCTCAGTTTCACGCCTCCCGGAGAGATAACGTGGGATACCGAGCTGCTCCGGTAGAGGGTCCTGATGAATTTCTTCTCTGCGTCACTGTCGTACTCAGTACCCACCGTGACCGCAACAAATTTGGCACTCAACAGGTTCACGATTTCCGCGTCGTAGCTCACCTCACGGGTGAGAGCATAGTTCCCTCAGCAGGTGCTGAGGACCGTGCCACTGCCGAGCGATAGGTAAATGGGCTTCTTCTCCCGCGCCGCCCGGGCCCGTGCTTCCGAGAGCGACACATGCCAGGGAATCGACCAGACTCCCTTCTTGGCAAACGCCACCTCCTTGTGCAACTTCTCGAATTCGGCGAGTGTCAGGCCACCGTTCTCCCGACTCGGAGCGGGGACCGGTTTCTCGCCGTCCTCCTGCGCGGCAAGAACCGACAGGCCCGTCGCCCCCAGCGTCAGGAGAAAGAATCCCATCACCACGGCCAACGCCGACTTGCACTTGGCAACAAGCATGGTCTTCAACACTCCTTCGGTGAGAGCGGCGACGGTGGGGGTTACGATGGTTCCCGCGACTGCCGCGCCGGTCGCCACGGCACTGGCAGCTTCCACGGTGCAAGCCACGAGTTGAGGCGGAACGCACGCCGATGCCGTGTTCTGGCCCACGACCACCGCCAGGGCCGCGCTGGACAGCGTGACGCCCAGACGCTGAAGCCGATCGGACAGCTTCTGCCGGGCCGTCGCCAGCCGGCTCGACAGGGTTCCTTCGGAGATGCCGAGTTGCTCGGCGGCATCGGCATCCTTGCGGGACTTCCCCATCACGTCACACAGCACGACGGCTTCACGATACTTGTCGGGGAGTTTGCTGAGTTCCTGATCGAGCAGAGGTCGCAGGGTCTCCCACCCTTCCGCCACCGCCGGTTGGACATCGGCTTTCACCGGCGTCTCGGCTTCTTTCCGTCGCCGCAGCATGGCCGTTGCCCTCGCTTTCAACGCCGTGTGATACGCCACGCCGTAGAGCCAGTTGCCGATGGTTTCTCGCCCGACCAGGCCGCGCCCCTTGCGAACGACCACCAGAAAGACGGCCTGGAAGGCGTCCTCGGAGTCGTGCGCGTTGCGGAGCATCCGCTGACACACGCCCAGCACCATGGGGCCGTAGCGATGCACCAGCACCTCGAAGGCGGCCTCATTGCCTTGCTCGAAGAATTCGTTCAGCAAGCGACCATCGCTCATGCTGTGGCCTTCGGCGACCAGGTTGATACGCCGAAGCTGTTGAAGCATCTGGGTAAGGGGTGCGGAAGCCATGGGTTGTCCTGAAGTTTCCACCGAGCGTCATCGGTCTACAAGTATGTTCCGCGAGACGACCTGCGCGTCGCTGTTTTTTGCCGATTTTGTCCGGGCCGGCCTGGATCGCTATCGGGCCGCCTTCTTGTGCCGATAGACCCAGACCGTGTCACGATCGTTGACCACCAGGACGTTGCGTTCCGGGTCGAAGTAGCCGATGTTCCGCCTCCTGGGTCCGGCCGGGCCGTTGACCCTGGTCCTGGTCCATTGCCTGGTCTTGACGCTGTACGCCCAGACCGAATCGGGCGTCGCCCCGGTGTACAGAAGGCAGACCTTGGCGACCGGATCGTAACCGAACACCGATGTCGAGTCGGAACCGAGCGGTGCCTTGCCCGAATCACTGGGCACTTCCAGGATCTTGCTCCATGCGTTGGTCGCCACATCGTAGTGATAGGTGCGGTAAGAGGTGCCCGGGTTCCTGCCGATCTGGGCGACGAGGACCTTGTTCTCCGAGTCGTAGGCCATCACGGCCTCACTCTGAGGCGAGTTCTTGCCGTGGTACATGTCCTCGCCGCCGTTCGGCTTCAAGTTCTTCCAGGCATTGCTCTTCGGATCGTACCGCCACAGACCCTGCGAGAACCAGTTGGAGGAGTAGAAGACCGGGCCGAGTCCGGGCAGGTACTCCATGGCCTGGGCTCCGCCGACCTTGGGCGGATACGGCGGCTCGGTCTTGAGCGGCTTCCAGACCTTCTCCTCGGGGTAGAAGAGCCAGAACGGCGGCCCCTTGTAGAGCTTGGCGGTGTCCAGGCCCAGGACCTTGGCTACCTCGGCGTCGCTGCCGGGCGGGTTGGCCCAGATCAGGGCCTTCATCTCGGGAACGTAGGTCACCTGCCACCAGGTGTGCCAGGGGTCAAGCGGCGCACTCCGCTGCGTCATGAGTACGTCATCCTTGACGACCGCGACCTTCTTGACCCAGTCGGTGAAGGCCGCGTCACCGGTCAGCCTGGCCGGCCGGGTGGGATCGGGTGCGAAGAGCAGAGCCCAGGTATTCGAGGGGAGGTCGTATTCCCACAGGTCGTTGAGTCGATGGGGAGCCCCGTGGTTGGCTCCGCAGTAGAGCGCACGCTTGCGCTCGGGAGCCCAGACCATCTTGACGCAGTAGTCGCGTCCGACGGGGCCGGTCTTCTCCATGCCGTACAGTTTGGTGGTCTCGTTCCAGTCGCCGATGGTCCGGATCGGCGGCAGGGTCGCGCTGGAGCCGTCGCCCAGGCCGTCAATCAGCTCCATGATCTTCGGATCGGGTGTGATCGTCGGAGTTACCCTGGCCGGAGGTGCGTCCGGTTTCCTGCCATCCGGCGGTGCGGCAACGGCAGACAGGCCCGTCGGCCCCAGCATCAGGAGCAGAAACCCCAGCACCGCGATTACTGACACCTTGCGTCCGGAAATGAGCATGGTTCTCGCAGGTCCTTTCATGGGAGAAGAGACGTTTGCCCGCGACGGGACACGGGTCTACCTGCTGTCCCCGTCGATTACCGGCCTCGGCAGCATGCTACCCGACCCCGGCGAACCACGCCAGAAACAAGGCCCCCGTTCGCGGCGCGGGCTTGACCGGAGCGCGACACGGCACGGCGGTATAGCCCACCGCAACCGGACACTGGGGGAACGCTCGCCTGGCATCGCCAGGGGAGCGAGCGTGTCGGGGAAGCGCGAGAGGGAGGTCACCGTGGTCGCAGGCATCTCGGAACGACGGACCATGCTCACCGCCTGGCTGCCCGCCCTGGGCCAGTACTCCAGCACCCGGGTGACGGGGGCCCTGGTCGGCGTGCTGCGCACGGAGAAGGACCCCGGTCTGCGTCGGCGCTCGCACGAATCACTGGTGCGGATCACCGGCCGCCAGCTGCCGCCGGAGGCGGACGTCTGGGAGAACTACCTGCGTGATCCGAACAGCGTGCCTGGCCCATCGATCGGCGAGCGCTTCTCGGAACTCCTGCCGATTCGCTGGAGCAGCGAGTGAGCGTGCGTCCCTGCCGCGAAAGCACGGTTCAGCGTCGGATCTTCTCCAGGGCCGCGGTGGCCGCGGCCTGCACCTCACGGGAGGGGTCGTATTCCGCCTCCTCCAGGGCCGGGATGGCCGTCCTTGCCGCGGAGCCCACCTCGCCCAGTACCTGCGCCGCCCGAAGGCGCGTCCCACGCAAAGGCGAACGCAGGTCGGCGGTCAGGGCGCGAATCCGCTGGGCGAGCCGTGCCTCGGCCTCGCGTTTGGCAGCCAGTTCCTTCACGCGCTCCGCCGCCTGAATTTTGAGTACCTCGGGCCCGGTCGTCGCGTCGATTCGCGCCAGGGCCTCGGCGACCGCGCCGCGCAGGGCTTTGTTGTCGTCGAGCAGGGAAGCTATCAAGACCGGGACCACGGCCCGTGCCTCCGCTCCCATCCGACCCAGCTCCCGCACCGCCCAGAGGCGCGTATGGGGATGCGAAGCCTTGAGCGCGGCGGCGAGGCCATCCCGGAGTGAGCCGGTCGCCTCGGCTCCGAGCTTTCGCAAGCATTCGACAGCCCAGCGTCGTTCCTCCACGTCCGTGGCGCTCAGCGCCGCGACCTGCGCGGTCCGCACCAGTTCCCTCGCCCAGGGATCGATCGTCTCCGGCCGGACCGCTTCCGGATCGATTTTCTTCAGCGTCGCTTCAGCGGCGATTCGGACTTCCTCGGCGAAATCGAACAGAGCGATCTGGAGAACTGGCACGCTCGCCTTGGCCTCGGGGCCGAACAGGGCCAGGCGCGTGGCCGCGTGCCGACGATCGGTACGATCCGGAGACCGCAGGGCGGCGGTCAATTCGGCGATCATTTGCGCCTTCTCGTCGCGCGTCATCTTCTCCTGGCGCTCGGGAGTCCAGGAGCGATCGATCGTCAGCGTGGTATGGATGCCGTCCTCGCGGAAACGGAGATCGATGCGGGCGGCCTGGACCGTATCCAGAAGTCGGTTGAGCGGCGACGACTCGGCCAGCCCGGGCTTGACCATCGGCACCCGGAAGGAACCGTGCCGGTCGTTGACCAACTCGTCGGCCGTCCGGTCGTAGCGGTAACCGGTCCGGTCCGGAGCTGCCGGCACAAAGCCGAGGATGCGAAACGCCGCTTCGGCCGCCTCGGATGGTGGACTTCCCGGACGGACCAGTCCGCAGCGGTGGAGCGCGTACCACAGGGCGAGAGCCGAGCGGGCCTCGTGCCGGGTCGGGGCCTCCACCAACCGTTCGAGGGCCGGCCTGACGATTCCGACCGCCGTGGGTGAGACGTGCAGAGAGGAGTTGATCTCGACCACCCCACCCTTCGCCTTCTTCTCCAGGCCCTCGTCGATCAGCCGATCCATCATCGCCTCGTTTAAGGTGGCGTAGATGTTGCCGCCGAAGATGGCGTAGGAGAGCGTCGTCTTCGACTTCCCCTCGTACGCGCTCAACGTCAGCCTGACGATGGCGACGTTCCGGTAATTGCGATCGCCGAAGGTCAACACCCAGCCTTCCTGGCCGGCAGCGGCCAGCTTGGCGAGTGGGAGTACCCCCTTGAGCAACTTTGCCAGTTGCTTCGGGTCCTTCACCTCGATACCCACAGCGAGTGGTACTTCGGAAATCGCTTTCAAGAACCGCAGGGACGGCTCGGCTTCGGGATCGACATTCCATTCCTTCGGGTCAAGCAACTTCACCATCTCGGGGCCATCGTCCAGCCGGACATGAATTCGCTCGCCGAGCAATTCCAACGCTGGCTGGCGCAGCGGGAGCGGCAACTGGGCTTTGTCGATGTGCATCGTGTACTGGATCAGGGTCCGCGGCGAGATCGACGCCAGGTCGAGTTTCGCCGTCCCGTTGCCGGTCCAGCGCCGCAGGTCCTGATAGAACGCGCTCTCGATCAGCGGCAGGATGTACGTCTCCAGCTTCACCTGACCACCGCGCAGCGCCAGACGCATGCCGATCGGGTCGAAGAAGCGCCGCCAGAGCCGGAGATACTCCTGCCGGAAGGCGGCGTACTCGCTCGCCTCCGCTGGTGTCACCTGGGTAGCACTCAGCTCGATCAGCGGCGTCGCGAAGTGGAGCGAGCCGTACACCTTTGACACCGCCGCGCCGCGCTCGGCGTCCCAGTCGATCGAGCCATCGGGCATCGCGATCTCGTTCGCCTTCAGGCCCGAGAGACGCAGCAGTTCCTCGGCGGAGGTGGGGAGTTTGCCCGTCTCCCAGGCCGTGAACAGAGCGCCGTTCGTCATCAGATGCAGGCCGACGAGCGCTTCCAGGCGGCGTTTCTGCTTGATGCGGCTCTCCGGGCCGACGAACTTGCGGACGAACGCATCGGGCAGATAGAGAAAGCCGTCCTCGGCCGGATCATCCGCCCGGAAGACGACGCGCATGTACTGAAAGTCGCGCGACTCCGCCAGCCGCCGGGCGTGGCCCTTCGCGCTGGCGATCACTCGCCACAGGGCGACGTGCGAGTTCGACACCACGACGACGCCATCGACCACGGCCCGGTGGACGCTCACCTCGCGCAGCGGTGCGACGGCACTCTCGATGCGGACGCCGTCCACCTCGTTATGGCTCGTCGTGAGCTTTCGCCCGTACTGCTTGCGGGCAGCCTCGATACCGGCATCCAGCGCGGCGAGCAGTGGCTTCGGGTCATCGACGCGGAACAGGATCGTCAGATCGGTGCCGTCCCGCAGATACGCATCGTTGCCGGTGATGCCGATGCCGCGGATACCGAGCGTGGCGGCGTTCTTGCTCAGAGCGGCGCTGGCGAGGCCGAGTTGGCGTTCGTAGCGATCCCAGAGGCGGTAATCGCGACTGGTGAACTCGAACGAGCGGGTCAGGTTACCGCCCCAGAGTTCAAGCAGGCCAGCGAACTCGACCACCTTGGCGAGGTCGCGGAAGGCGACGTAGTAGTTGTCGTGTGGAATCATCCGGGCCAGCAGTTCGTTGGCCGGCTTCTGGCCCCCCATCATCTGCTCCCAGGGATGCTCACGAATGTCGATGCCCGGCAGGGTATGGACGCCCACGGTGCGCTCCTCGGCGAGGGTGGGGCCGGTCGTCATCCGCCGCAACTGGAGCGACTCGGTGATGGCCGTCGCCCCCGTCGTCAGTTCGTACAGTCGCGCCGGGACGAAGTCGAACCGGGCCGGCTGACCGGACCACTGGCGTGGCGTCGGCACGTCGTACTTGCGGGCCGTGGCGGTCGCCGCGAAGGAGTAGAAACCGAAATCGTGGACGCGGCCGGCCAGGTCGGCGAACTGCTCCGTCTGGGCGGTGGCCCATTTCCGGGCGAGGCCGACACCCTTGCCGGCCGTCTTGAAGTCAAGGACGACCTCGACCTCCTTCCAGGCGATCGAGCCCCGGTTCGCCCCGGCGGTGGGAGACAGGAGCCGGGCCTTGACGGAGTCGGCCTTCGGATCGTATCGGCCGACGAACTCCAGATTGTCGCCCGTAACGGTGCAGACCAGGCGAGCCCGATCATCGACCGGCACGAGCCGTGGCGTCGCGTCCGGAGCGGTCGCTTCCCACCAGGACGGCGTGGCGAGCCCGCCCCGGAACCGGTTGGCCGGCCAGTCGAACCGAACGTGGAAGTAGTGCTGGCCGTCCGCCGTCTCGACGACGAGGGAGTGCGGCCGCGTTTCCTGGCCCGGCCCGGGAGCAAGCAGCAGCAACAGGGCTGGAAGGGGCAGAACGACGAGAGCGATGTGTTTCATCGGAGCGATTCTCGAAAGAAGTGTGGGGCATCGGCGAACACCGGGGTTGATTATCACTCGCCCGGGGGCGAAATGCAATCCTCTGGTCAGACATTCGCGCGGCGCGGGCTTGACCGCGACGCGGCACGGCGGTATAGCCCACCGCAACCGGACACTGGGGGAACGCTCGCCTGGCGTCGCCAGGAGAGCGAGCGTGTCGGGGAAGCGCGAGAGGGAGGTCACCGTGGTCGCAGGCATCTCGGAACGACGGACCATGCTCACCGCCTGGCTGCTCGCCCTGGCGGCCCTGTCGGCCGGCTGTAACGGCGTCTGGGACGACGTGACCAGCCGCGAATTCTGGAGCGCCGAGGGCTGGAAAGCCGACCCGGAACCGCTCGTCGTCCTGCGCGATAGCCGCGACGGCGACAAGCGCCATCGGGCCCTGCTGCGCCTTGGCGAGATCGATCCGAAGACTCTGCCCCAGGACGAGGCCGACGCCATCCTTCAGGTACTGGTCAACGCCGTCGGCAGCGAGCGCCAGGTGTGGGCGCGACTCGCCGCCGTCAAGGCCCTGGCGAACTGGAACGATCGCCGCGCCGTCGAGGGACTCAAGGACGCCTACTACCGGGCCGGAGCCTTCCCCGGCGAAGGTGGGGCCGCCCTGCGCGTGCAGGCGCTGACAGCCCTGGGTCAGTGCGGCCATCCGGACGCGGCCGAGATCCTCCTGAAGGTCCTGAGCGAACCGCCCGTCGAGGGGGCCGAGTCGGAACGGCAGGAGAAGCTCGAAGAACGGCTGGCGGCGGCTCGCGCCCTGGGCCAGTATTCCAGCACCAAGGTGACGGGAGCCCTGGTCGGCGTGCTGCGCAAGGAGAAGGACCCCGGTCTGCGTCGGCGTTCGCACGAGTCGCTGGTGCGGATCACCGGACGCCAGCTGCCGCCGGAGGCCGAGGTCTGGGAGAACTTCCTGCGCGATCCCAACAGCGTCCCCGGCCCGTCGATCGGCGAACGCTTCTCGGAACTCCTGCCGGTTCGCTGGAGCAGCGAGTGAGAGACTACACGGAAAGCGGCTCCCTCGCCCCCGGTACTCCGGGGGAGAGGGTTGGGGTGAGGGGGAATGCCTACGAAACCAGCGAAAACGAAGACCCCTCACCCCAACCCCTCTCCCCGGAGTACCGGGGCGAGGAGCTTTCCGTGCAGCCTCTGAGCGCGCGGCCCAGCAGATGAGTTGATCGAGGCCATTACCTGCCATGTGAATTACCAGTCGCCCGTCGCGGTCGTTGGGTCGGCCTGTCTGCATGAGACGGCCTCCCCTGGACTAACGACCAGACGAGAATGTGGACTTGCCTGTCTCGTTCTTTGCGCCACCCCTTGGCATGGCAAAACAGGTAATGGCCTCCCGGCCGCATCGCCGTCCCACCTCACCTTCCGCGGCCGGGACGTCCGACTTACAATGCAATCGGTTCGTCCCGGCAAGGAGGAGAGACATGCCGCGCAGCCGCATTCCCCGTGGGCTCACCGAGGCGCGTTACCACGACGCCGCCCAGGAGTACCTGCGTTACCTGCGTGAACACCGCCCGGAGCATTTCATGGAGGCGACCCCGTCGGCCACCCAGCGCAAAATCACTCTGGAGAGCTTCGACCTCATTCACGCCCGCCGACCAGAGGTGCAGGTCTTCAACGAACTCCTCGTCCAGTATCCGGGCGAGGGGCGTAAAATCCTGCGGATCGTGCCGGACAACATGGTCGTCGTCTACCCCGAGCCGCTCGGCGATCTGCTCAGCTTCAACACCCCGACCCAGGACGCCCATCCGTTCTGGGTCTTCGAGTACGTCTCCAAGGACAGCACCCGCAAGGACTACGAGGAGAGCTACGACAAGTACGAACAGGCCCTCCGCGTGCCTTACTACCTGATCTTCTATCCGGAGACGCAGGACCTCAGCCTCTTCCGCCTCAACACCCGCCACCGCTACTTGAGCGTCAAGCCGTCGGCGAATGGCCGCTATCCGATCCCCAAGCTGGAAATGGAAATCGCCCTCCTCGATGGCTGGGTGCGCTACTGGTATCAGGGCGAACTCCTGCCGCTGCCGGCCGAGATGCTGCGTGCCCTCGACCAGACGCGGAGCCAGCTTGAACAGGAACGAGCGCGAGCGAATGCGGAACAGGCCGCCCGCCAGGCCGCCGAGGAAGAAATCGCCCGGCTCCGGGCACTGCTCCAGCAGCAGACCGGCAAGTCGCCCGGCAACGGGTCGTCATCGCCAGGGCCGTGAAATTCCCTGGTAACTCTTCCGGCCAACTCGACTAACAAGGAGAGGGGACACACCCAGTCCAGGCCGGAGAGACGGGCATGGAATCCGACGCGGAACTCGTCCGCCAGACCCGCGCCGGGCGGACGCAGGCCTTTGAGCAACTGGTCCACCGCTGGACGGGCCGCATCGTCGCGCTGTGCCATGCACGGGTGCGGCAGGCCCACGTCGCCGAGGAACTGGGACAGGAAGCCCTCCTTCGCGGCTTCCGCAATCTGCACACGCTCAACGATCCCGAACGCTTCGGCTCCTGGCTGTGCGGCATCGCCCTGAGAGCCTGCCTCGACTGGCTGAAGTCTCCTCAGAATCGGCCGATTCGCTTTTCGGAACTCCATCCGGATCAAGACCCCGATCAGTACCTGCCAGCCTCCGAGGATGAGCCGGACAGCCGGCTCGAACGGGAGGACGAACGCCAGCGGCTGCTCCGCGAGGTGGACGCCCTGCCCGACGAGTGCCGACAGGTGCTGCTGCTCTACTACTACCAGGACCACACGTACCACGACCTGGCCCGGCTCCTTGGCGTCTCGCCGGCGACGGTGAACGCTCGCCTGACCCTGGCCAGGAAGTTACTGCGCGCACGCCTCGAAGCGTGCCGGAGGTGACCATGCACTGTGAACAGGCCACGGCCCTGATCTCGGCCCGGCTCGACCACGAGATCGACCCCGATGAGACGAAACTGCTCGACGAGCATCTGCGCGAGTGCCCCGCCTGCCAGGCCACTGCGGAGGCTTTCGCTCTGCAAGATCAGGAACTGCGCCAGGCGATGGAATCGCGACGAGCCGGCGTCGGCCAGGTCGCACGAAACGTCGCAACGCAGATCCGTCCGATGACACCGCCACGTCACTGGCTGACGCAAACCGTCATCGGTGTCACCGCCCTGGCAGCGTGCGTCATCGGAGTTCTCCTCTACCGCCACTTCTTCATCGTGCCCGTGACGCCGGAGGTGCCCGGGCCGCTGCTCGCCAACCTCGAACGGATCACGCCGCAGAAGATGAAGCCGATCGCTCCGCCGCAGCCGGTCCAGGTCGGCGACACGATCGCCACCGGGCCGGCCGAGCGACTGCGTCGTGTTCTGCCGGACGGCTCGATCCTCTACGTCGATCGCGGCACCGCGGCGAAGATCACCGGCGAACGCACCCTCACGGTCGAACGCGGCAACGTCTACGTCGAGGTCGCGCCGAGTGAAGCGGATCGCTTCACGGTCGCCACGCCGACGCGAGAGGTGGTCGCCCACGGCACGCGCTTCGAGGTCCAGGTCGCCGAACAGGGCACCGGCGTCGTCGTCACCCAGGGCCAGGTGAAGGTCAACGGCCTGAGCGATTTCCTCGTCGCCGGCCAGCAGGTTCTGCCCGGCAAGGACACCGTCGAGTCGGCTCCGCGCACGTCGCATCTGCTCGACTGGACGCAGGACCTCATGGCCCAGGCGACGACGGCCCTGGTGCCGGCCAGCCAGCACCAGGGCGGCTCGCTCGTCGCTTTCGACACCAACGGCCAGGAGGCGAAACTCTCGCTGCGCAGGTATCACGTTGACGTTCACATCGAAGACGGCTTCGCCCGCACGACCATCGATCAGACCTACTTCAACCACCACCCCTGGCGGCTGGAGGGGACGTTCTACTTCCCGCTGCCGGCGGATGCGTCTCTGTCGCAGCTGACGATGTACGTCAACGGCGAACGTCAGGAAGGCGGCATGGTCGAACGGAAGCAGGGACGAGCGATCTACAACAAGATCGTCAGCAGCATGCGCGATCCGGCCCTGCTCGAATGGGTCGATGGCACGACGTTCAAGATGCGTGTCTTCCCGCTCGAAGGCCGACAGGAGAAGCGCATCCTGCTCAGCTACACGCAGCGGCTGCCGAGCCTCTATGGCCGGACGACGTACCGCTTCCCGGCCGGCCACAGCCTCCAGGTCGTCCGCGACTGGTCGTTCCAGGCCCGCATCAAGGACGGCCAGGGCACGCACGTCATCTGTCCGTCACATCCCGACATGACCGGCAAGAACGCGGGTACTGACCTCGTCCTGTCAGCGAGCGCCAGGGCGGTCAAGGTCGATCGCGACGTGGTCCTGCACCTGTCCGATGGCGGCGGTCTGGCTCGCGGCGAATCGCTCCAGTTCCGCCACCGGGACCACGACGGCTACCGCTACCTGATGGCCCGCTGGCGGCCGGAACTGACGATGACGACCACCCGTCAGCGGCGCGACTGGGTCGTCCTCTACGAGGCGTCGGCCGATCGCGATCCGCTCCTGGCTCGCGTCCAGATCGAGGTCTTCCGCCACCTGATGAGCCAGGCGGAACACGACGACACGTTCACCATCCTGGCGGCGAACTCGCGCGTCCACCGCTTCGGGGCGAACCTGCCGGCCACGCCGGAGAACGTCACCCGGGCCGTCGCCTGGCTCGAAAACACCCACCTGATCGGGGCTCTGGATCTGGGCCAGGCGTTCGAGCAGGCTGGCGGCATCCTCAACGGCCTGGACAATCCGCACCTGGTCCACCTCGGCTCGGGCCATCCCGGCATGGGCCGGACGCACGAACGCCTCGCGGAAGTGCTGCCGGCGAAGGCGAAGTACGTCGCCGTCGGCGTCGGCAAGCGCTGGGCGCGAGCGTTCATGAAGGGCCTCGCCGAGAAGACCGGCGGTCTGGTCACGCAGATCAATCCCGACGAGCCGATCGCCTGGCGGACGTTCGAGTTGCTCGCCACGCTCAACACGCCGCGGCTGCTCGGCCTGACGGCGAAGTTCGATGGCATAAATCAGCCTGCCGGCCTGGCCGATCAGGCAATGCTGGCCCAGGGCGAGGATCTGTGCGTCGTCTCCCGCGTACCTGGTGCGGCCCGGCTGCCGGCTCGGCTCGTCATCACGGCGACACTCGATGGTCAGCCGTATCGCCGCGTCTTGAACGTGGACGAGGGACAGGGCGACGCGGGCTACCTGCCGCGCCAGTGGGCCCGGCTGGAGATCGACCGTCTGCTCGCCGACGGAGCGCAGAAGAACCACGACGACATCGTTCAGCTGTCGAAGGACGCCTACGTCCTGTCACCGTTCACGTCGCTGCTCGTCCTGGAGAACGAGGCGATGTACAGGGAGTTCAACGTCGAGCCTGGCCGGAAGGATCACTGGGCGGCGTTCGACGCTCCCGACAAGATCCCGGTCGTCTACGAGCCGGACCCGACACAACTCGGTGACATCGCCAACGCACCGCGGGATCGCAAGCCGAGCGAGGCCGAGATTCTCAACACGCTGCTGTCCCACACTCCGGCTCGCCTGCTTCGCGGCGCGAACGAGCCGGAGAACGACCAGGCGGCCCGCACGGTTCTCAACGTGAACGGGAAGGCGAGTCGAGAGGGGTTCCTCGGCGAAGATCGCCGGCAACTCTGGCACTTCTCGCGTCTGACGGAGAGCGAGGGGCTCTACACCAATGGTGAGAGGGCGAACGATCTCACGCCTCAGAGCGAGGTCCGGCTTCAAATGGAAACCCTGATCCTCCCTGAACTCGCCTTCGGTACCGACGGCACCAGGCTCGCGACCAGTAACACTCTGAACGGCGGCGACTGGGCCGAGATAGCTGGCCGGAGCCGGGTTCTTTCTCGCCCTGGCAGTGGCACCCCTCAGCTCCGGTTTCTGTCTCCGACTCTCCCTAAAGTCCCTCAGCTGGATCGACTGTTCCGCAACGTCGGCCAGGAGTTCGATTCCCAGAAACGCGAGGGGCTCTGGGATGAGCGCACGCCTCGTGGACCGATCGTGACCAATTTCTCCTCTTCCCGTGTCGAGCTTGCGGATAGGCTAGCGGCGCTCGACTCCGACGGGGTGAATATGTTCGCCAGACAGCGTTTCGATGTTGACAGCGACCTCCCCGACGCGATGGGCCTGGGGCTGATGCCGACCGGCGCAGTCATCGCACCGAACGCGACCGGCCTGCACTATCAGCGACTCGTCGCGACCCAGGGCACCCGACGACGTGACGACCTGCTCGGCTACGCTGCCGGTCTGAACACCAGCGCCGCCGACATCCGCGTCGCCCTCGAAGCCGAGGCGGTGCCGGAACTGCGCAACGTCCCTGGCCGGGTCGATCCGCAGGCCCTCGCCCTGATCAACCGCGCTCGCCAGGGCGGCTGGATGCGCTTCACGCCGACCGGGAAGGACGGCCCGAGCGGGACGTTCCTCTTCGACGCCAGCGGCCGGTTCGTCCGCACGCGGACGCTCCCCATCGGTCTGAAGGAGGAGATCGTCTGCGATGGTGACAGCATCCTGTCACTGTATCCCGAACTGGGCCTGGCCGGTCGGCGTGTCTCCAGCCGGCATCATCGAGCCGAGTTGGCGAGCCTGCCACACGTCGTCCTGCCGGCCGCCGATCTGGCCCACGGCCACGATGTCGAAGTCGTCGCCGAGCGAACCGTCGCCATCGTGCCGCACGACATCGGCGACCGGGCGTATCTTCAGAGCCGTCTCGTCTTCGCCGCCGACGGCGAGCTCGCCGAGCGCCAGCTCGTCCGCATGCCGGAGCGGAAGGTACTCCTGCGGCAGATTCTCCTGGCCGACGGCTATCGCGTCGTCGGCTTCGAGGACGACAAGGAGAAGGAACTCGGCCGGGTGACGTACACTCTCACCCCGGTCGAGGCTCCGACGCTCCAGCGCGACCTGGCGAAGCTCGTCGTACTCGAGTTGCCCTTCCGCAGCCGGAACGTGCTGCTGCCGAGGCTGAATCTGAACTCCGGCACCAGCCTCGACGGCGAGAACGGCTGCTACCGCTACCTGTCGCGGCAGGAAGCGGTGCAGCTCCTGGCCCTGTGCTGCATCGAGCGGAACGTCAACGACGCCTGGCGCGTCCTGAACGACTGCTTCCTCGATCACGACGACCTGCGGCCCGGTCTGCTCGTCCTGGCCGCCAGCGCCGGCATGGAAGTCGGCCGGCACGATCGGCAGCGGTGGTTCACGCGCTTCGCCGAGGCCCACCCCGACTCGGAGATCGTCCGCTACTTCGCCGTGCTGCACAACGCCGTCTACCGCGACGTGCGGCAGTTCTGGCCGACAAACCTGACCCGCGGTGTCGGTATCGCGGGGGATTTCCTCCCGCGTCTGGCCCGGTTCCACGAACTGTTCGATCGCTGGGACGGCCAGTCCACGCTCCTCTGGGATTTCACACGACGAACGCACCTCCGGCAGGCTCTCGCCTTCATTGCCGAGCAGCCCGAGTCGATCCTGGCGCGGGCCCTGCTCGTCCGGATGCAGTGGCAGGGTAATCTGCCGCCGGGCGGCTGGCGCGACCTGGCCGCCGCCTGGAAGAAGCTCGACCAGCCCGGCGAACGCTACCGCGCTCAGTACGAGCGAGCCGCGTGTCTGCGGCAGGATGGCCAGATCGTCGAGGCGCGCGAGGCGTTCCTCGCGGTCGCCGAGCTGGCCCTGGATCAGGGCACCCTGCCGCCAATCGATGATCGCTTTCACGCGGCCCTCTCGGTGCCTGGCCCGGACAACCCGTGGACGAAATGGGTTTTGACAACGACGGATCGGTTGCTGAAGGCGAAGAACCCGATCACCGTCCTCGACCTGGCGTCGCGCTGCCGCGACTTCGGCGATCCGGCCCTGGCCGACAATCTGATCGTCCGCGTGCTGACCGGCATCGAGGCGGGGTCGGCCCGGATCAACGCGACCGCCGCCGTCGTCGAGCGACTGCTGTCATGGGGTCAGCCCGACACGGCCGAGGAACACCTGGCGACTCTGCTGAAGGCGAAGGAACTCCATGAGAATCCGCAGCTCTATCGGCTGGCCGCTCGCGTGGCCGAGGCTCGTGGCCAGACGGCGCGGATGTTCGAGTGGCGCGAGAAGGCCCTCGACCTGGAGCATCGCGATCTGCCGGCCGTGATCGATCTGGAGTCCTGGCGGAATGATTACCGGCCGCTGCTCGATCATTACCTGAGCCGGGCTCAGGTGCTGGCCGACCTTGGCGATCGGGCCGACGCGAAGGCTCGGCAGGATCTCATCCGGCGAACGGTGCTGGCGATGGATCGCTATCGCCAGCACGATCCCGAGGCGAAGAACGAGTGTCCGAAGGCGGCCCTGATTCTGCGGCTGCTCGGGGCGAACGACCTCGCCTGGGATTACCAGACGACGCCGCAGGCCGGCCGGGAGGAGCCCACCAGTCTGCACGGCGAGGCGCTGGCCCTGGCTCGTGCCGGGGCGTTCAGCCTGGCCGAGCGGATGTTTCGCGTCTGCTGCGATGCCGAGCCGACCAGCGCCGCGATTTGGTGGGACCGGGCCGCGATGCTGGCGCGAGCGGGGCGTCTGGACGAGGCCGACGCCATTCGCCGGGATCTGGCCGATGGCAAGCTCGCGCCGGAGGACCGGCTCTACCGCGAGCGGGCAGCGTGGCTGCTGAAGAATCGGTGAGAGTTCGCGGGCGGTTCGTCATTTAGCCGCCGGCTTGCCGGCGGGAGACGAAGACCGCCGGCAAGCCGGCGGCTAAATGACGAAGACGACCACGGCCGGTTCCCCTGGTTCCGGGAACCCTCCGTGAGCTAGACTCGTCCAACAGAGAGGGGACTCCGCTGTCCTCTCCTTCCGCCGTGGTCCCGGAGTACTGTCACTCATGCGAACCCGCCTTCTGCTGGCCGCTTTCCTCCTGCCGTGCTTCTCGCTGACCGCCTATCCGGGCGACGAGCCCAAGAAGATTGAGCCGATCAACCTGAGCTGCAATACCGATGCCGACGAGGTCGATCCGCACCTGACCAGCGACAGTCGCACTCTCTACTACTCGGCCAAGGCCAAGGACGGTAAGCACTTTCAGTTCATGGTGTCGCGGCGTGCGTCCGCTCGGGTCAACTGGCCCAAGGGGGGCCGACTCGACGAGCCGAACCTGACCTCCAGCTCGGACGATCGCGGCGTGAGTCTGACGCGCGAGGGCGTCTACAAGCAGTACATCTTCTTCGCGACTCGCAAGGACGACGCGCCCGAGGCCAGCTTCGACCTCTTCGTCGGCATCAAGGAAGGGCCCGATCGCGTCTTCTCGACCATCGCTCCGGTGCGCAACGTCAGCACCAAGGCCGACGAGATGCACCCCTGGCTGACCGGTGACGGCAAGTCCCTCTACTTCAGCCGCAAGACCGAGGACGGCTGGCGAATCTTCGTTGCTCACCGGGCCGTGGCCGCCGGCACGCAGGGGTTCGACACCATCAAGATGCTCGAGGAGTTCCCGCCCAACTTCAAGGCGGCGACGCTGACGCCCAGCGGTACGACCATGGTCCTGCAAGGCCCTCTGGAGAACGGCAAGACCGGCCTATTCATCAGCAAGTGGGCGGGCGGCTCCTGGAGCAAGCCCCAACCGATCGAGGGGCTCAACAATCCCGACGCGCCGACCGGCGACATGATGCCGAGCCTGAGCCGTGACGGCAGCCGACTCTACTTCGTCTCCGATCGGCCCGGCGGACAGGGTGGCCTCGACCTGTGGATCGTCGCGGCGGCCCAGGTGCTGAAGTAAAACTACGCGTGCCGTTCGACACAAGGTCGGCGGAGCAGAGCAGTTCCGCTCACGCCGACCAGGAAAGCCGGGATCTCCCGCTCTGCGCCCTCGCCAAGTCCCCATCGACAGTGGTATAATCCTGCAATCCTGGGCAGCTATCACCGGCGCGGATCGGCTCACGGAGTAACTCAACATGCCATGCCCATTCCCTGGAATGGACCCGTATCTCGAAGAGGAAGCGAACTGGCCGACGTTTCACCATCACCTGGCGATGTCCCTCTACCACCTGCTCCTGCCCAATCTCGTCGATCGCTACCGGGCCCGCGTCGGCACGCGGTCCTACGTCACCGAGCAGGCCCTGTTCACCTCGATTACTCGCGAGGAACACCACGAGGAATACGTCGAGATCCGCCTCCGTGCTGATAGTCGCCCGACCACGCTGATCAACCTCGTCGCCCCCACTAACCGGACGACGCAGCGCGGCCGGCAGGAGTACCTCGCCTTCCGCGAGGCCGCACGCCAGGCCGGGGCCAGCGTCATCGACATCGATCTGCTCATCGAGGGAACGCCCTTGCTGAGCGGTGGTGCCGACCAACCGGGCGGCACGGTGAGCCCCGCTCACGACTATTCCGTTACCGTGGTCCGGGGTGGTCCGCCGCCGAAGGTCGAGGTCTACTCGGTCCCGCTGGCGAAGCCGCTGCCCCGGTTCAAACTCCCCCTGGGCCGTAACGATCGCGACCTGGTCGTCGATCTCGAGATCGTCTTCAACCGGGCTTACGACCAGGGCGGCTTCGCCAACCGCGTCGATTACACCCGGCCGACGAAGACGCCCGTGCGCGACAGCGATCGCCTGTGGATCGACCAGCTTCTGAAGGTGGCCCGGTTCCGCGACGCCTGAACGGCGGGAGAGTCTCATGGGCGCGCCGCGTGTGGTGCCACCGGAGCAGCTTGTCATCGCCGCCTTTAGCCGATTCCCCGAGGCACTCGCCCGGGCTCAGCTGGAACTGGTCCAGCGTCTCGGACCGATCGTCCTGGTGAGCCCCGTGTATCCGTTTGAGCAGACGAGCTACTACGAGCAGAGCATGGGTCCGGGCCTGAACAAGCAACTCTGGACGTTCAGCCGGCTCGCGCCACCGGACAGCCTGTCAGGGCTCAAGACGCTGACCAACGCCCTGGAGCGAGACGCGGCCGACAGCGCACGCTACCCGGCGGAACGTCCGGTGAACCTCGATCCGGGTCTGCTCGGCCTGGCCAAGTTCGTCCTGGCCACGACGAAGGATCAGGCGCATCGCATCTACCTCCGTGACGGCATCTTCGCCGAGATCACGCTTCAGTATCGTGATGGTGCCTGGCAGCCGTGTCCGTGGACCTACGCCGACTACCGCCTGCCGGCCGTCATCGACTTCCTGCGCCAGGCCCGGAACGACTACCGCCAGCGTCTGGCCGACTGGCACGCGACGGAGGCCGAGGATGATGCTCTGGCCCCCTGAGATCCTCGCTCTCGTCGTGCCATTCGTCCTCGCCGTCGTGCTGACGGGCCTGCTGCGCCGCCTTGCCCCGCGTCTCGGCCTGATGGATCGGCCCGACCCGCGTAAGGTCCACACAACACCGACGCCGCGCGCCGGCGGTCTGGCCATCTTCGCCGCCCTCGTTCTCGCCTTTCCGTGGCTTCCGACGACCTTCGACTTCTTGCCGTTCTCAACCCTTCTCGGTCTGGCAGGTGTCATCGTTCTGCTTGGCCTGGTCGATGACCTTCGCCCCCTGCCCTGGTGGCTCCGCCTCGGCGTTCAGGCCCTGGTCGCCACGGTGATCGTCTGGAACGCGCCGCTGCTCGCCTTCCCGGGAGTCCGCTTCCTGGCCGGCTTCTGGCTCGTCGCCCTGATCAACGCCTTCAACCTGCTCGACAAC
>CAYYJM010000019.1:0-22720 GCA_964471755.1 uncultured Alcaligenaceae bacterium | reverse complement strand
ACCTTCAAGCGCACACGCATCGGCCCAAGCGGGGTGAGGTCACTTCGCCCGTGTGTGGGCGCATACATCTTGAAGAAATCCATGGTCCGGCGCTGAGGATGGCCGTTGAACGTGGCAGCGGACGCCCTGTCCGCCGGCACCGCCTGGATCTGCACCCTCGCTTTCCTGATGCTCGCCGTTCTCCGCTTCGGGCCGCAATGGGGTGTGGCCGGCCGCCTGGAACTGCTCACCCTCGGCGCGATCGCCGGCTTTCTCGTTCACAACTTCCCGCCCGCGCGCATCTTCATGGGCGATGCCGGCAGCACCTTGCTCGGCCTGCTCGTGGGACTATTTGGATTGCAGGCGCTCGCCGCTGATCTCCGGTCGCTGACGGTCCCGGCTCGCCTTCTTCAGCACCTGCTCGGCGTCCTCTTCATCTGTGCCGTGCCGCTCTACGACATGACCTCCGTCGTCCTCATCCGCCTGGCCCAGGGACGCAGTCCGTTCCATCCCGATCGGCAACATCTGTCTCACCGAATCACGGATCGCGGCTGGTCGAAGCCGGCGGCAGTGGCGTGGATTCATGGCCTGGGACTGGCCAGCGGGGCGGTTGGCGTGCTAGTCTATACCTGGCCCCTGGAGGCGGCGCTCGTCGTGGCGCTGTTCGGTGTCCTGGGGTGGCTGTCGCTGGCCTGGTACGAGTACCTGGTTCGGCGTCGGCAAACGCGCGAACGGAATCGCGAACCCGGTTGCAGGAGTTGAGCCACGAGTCGCCGTCGTCAGAAGCACGAGGCCGCCATGCCGGCCTCCGCTCCCGAATCCTCGGAGTCTCCTCCCGCTGCCGCGACGTACCCCGTCGGCTACGGCCAGGATCTGCTGCGCCGTTCGATCCTCGTCGTCATGACCGCCCTGCTCGTCGCACGGCCTCTGGTCCTGGGCGAAGATCCCGCCTTCAGTTCGTCCTTCTCCGACCCCGGTAGCCTGGTTCTGAGCCTGCTCACTCTCTGCGTCGCCGCCGCCTGGGCCGGCTGGCGCTTCTGGACGAAGCAGAGCCGCTGGTATGCCGGCCTCGTCGAGATCGGCCTGGTGGTGATCGTCGTCGCCGCCTTCGCCAGCATCAACGTCGCCCTGAACAAGCATGCCGCCTGGCTGACCGCCTGGGAATGGTTCGTCCTGCTGATCGGCTTCACGACCCTGCGGCAGTTGGCCATCGATCCGGCCGAGCAGCGCGGCTTCTTCGCCGCCCTCCTGGCGACGGTCGTCGCCCTCTCCATCTACGCCGCCTACCAGACCTCTGTCGAGTTGCCCGTGCTGGCCGAGCAGACTCGCCAGGAGGGCTTCGCTCCGAATCTGGATTCAGCCACCCGTGCGGCCTTTCGTCAGCGGGCCGAGGCCGGCCACGCCTTCGGCACCTTCGCCCACCCCAACAGCTTCGCCGGCTACCTGGTCCTGTTCATCCCCGCTCTGTTCGGGGCCGCCTGGCTCGCTCGCCGACAGAATCGGCCATACTGGCAGCGCCTCGTGGTTCTCGCCCTGGCCGTCATCGGCCTGGGAGCCCTGTACCTGACGCATAGCCGGGGAGCCATGCTCGGCCTGATCGCCGTCGTGGGCCTCGCCGGCGCGATCCTCGCCCGCCGCTGGCTGGCGGCCAATCCGATCTACCTGCTCGTCGGTCTGCTCGCCGTGGTCGCTCTCGGCTACGGCCTGATCCAGGCCAGCGCCGTCACGCGCGGCCTCAGCAAGACCACCGACACGGCCGCCTACCGGCTCGACTACTGGAGCGCCACCCTGAAGATGGTCCGCGACCATCCGCTCCTCGGCGTCGGCGCGGGCAACTTCAGCACCTACTATCCGCGCTACATGGCTCCGACGGCCCTGGAGAAGGTCAAGGATCCGCACAACCTCTTCCTCGAACAGTGGGTGACGACTGGCCTGCTCGGCCTGGCCGGCCTGCTGATCGTCCTGGGGGCCTTCGCCTGGTCGCAACGCCGACTTCTCGTCGAGCCACCGGAAAAGCTCGTTGAATCGGACGCCGCACCCGAGCCGACCGCGCCGCCCGGCCAACCGTCGGTACGCTGGGAGTTCTACGTCGGCGGGGCGATTGGTCTGCTGATCGGGTTCACCCTGCACGTCGTCGGGCTGGAGTCGCCGGAGATCATCAACGAGGCCATCGTCGCGGGCGGCCGCTCGATCATCTGGTTCGTCGCGTTCGCCCTGTTCGAGCAACTCCTCTGGCCGGCGCGGCTACGGGCTCTGGTCCTCAGCGTGGGAGTCGCCGCCCTGCTGGCGAACCTGCTCGTCTCGGGCGGCATCGGTTACCCATCGGTCGTCGGCATGATGCTAGCGGCCATGGCCCTCGCCCTGAACTCGCCGCTGCCCCGACCGGTCGCCCTGGCCGAGCAGTATCCCGCCGTGGCAAGCACCGCTCCGCTGCCGATCTTCGCCGGCCTGCTGATGGCCTACCTCGTCGGCGTCTTCTATCCGACGACCTACGCCACGACTCTGGTTCGCGATGCCACCCTGCGCAACCGGGAACTCCTGAAGGTCCGCTTCCCCGCGCAGACCGTGCCGGGCCAGCCGCCGGCACCGTACCGATACATCGAGGAACACATCCTTCGCCCCTTGCAGGAAGCGAACGCCCTGGAGCGCTGGAACCCGCGTATCCCCATCCATATTGCCCAGTCGCTGGCCCAACTCTGGTTCCTGACGCCCGACGACGAGCGGCTGAGCCGAAACGCCATCGCCTGGACGCGCGTCGCCCAGGAACGCGACCCGGCCAGCTGGGACGGCTACCGGGCCGAGGCGGATCTGCGCAACCTGTTCGCCCAGCGTCTGGCTCCGTCGCCACGACCCGGTCTCTATGCCGGCCTGGCCTACGCCGTCTTCCTGGAACTCCGCGACCGATCCGATCCGGACTTCCAGAAGAATCGCCAGCGGATTCAGGAACAGCACCGACTGGCGGCCCAGGCGTACGAGCGGTTGCAGAAATACGACCCGACCGACGCCGTCCTGGCCTACCAGATCGCCCGGGAATACTCGCAGGCGAACGACGTGAAGGCGTGCCGTGAGGCCGCCCGGATCGCCCTGGACCTGGACGCTCAGAACTGGAAACGGCCGCACAGTTTATCGGACCAGCAACGTTCCCAGCTTCGGAGCTGGTCGGGAAAAGAAGCGGAATCTTGAGGCTTGCGAAGTGGTAGTTTTCTCGGGACAATAGCTCCATCGTCGAGCATGAACGACCGTACAGGAGAGGAAAGGGACCCGAACACCGCCAGCGGAGGCCGATCAGCGAGGGAATCAGGACGGTGCCCGGGCCTGCCGAGGGTTCTCGCGAACCTCCGGCGAGAGCATTGTAGCGCGAGGTGGTGTCCCGACAACGGCAAGAAAACCGTTGTGAGGATGGAATCGAGCCGGTTCGCTGATGCTCTGGGTGATCAAGTGGACTTGTGTTGCGTCGGCAAGAAGGAGACCATACGGGTAGAAGGGGACCTGGTCCGGTTGCCGCACCTGGGGGGTGCTGCCGGTCTGACCGGAACAGTGGGAGCGGATCCCGGGACTGGCCATGTTAACCAGTGTCCCCGAGAGTGGTGAGGTCGAAGGGATTTCGACCCGGGAAGGCGGAAGACCCGGCCGCGGTCGATCTCGCGGAGAGCGAGGGGAGCGATGCCGGAGACGGTGTGCCAACCTTGTACAAGGTGATCCACCCGTCTTATAATTTGTACAGTGCCAGGGAAGGTGTTCCGCTGCTCTTGTGGAGGGTTAAGTCGTATGGCGCGGAAAAGCGCCGATGGCGGGTCGGGTTGTAGTCAACCCAGGAACGGAAAGACAGCCCGGACTCGCTCCGATGAATTCTTGCAGAGCCTGGCCAGCGCGCGAAGCGTGACCCTCGTGGCCCATGTGCATCCGGATCCGGATAGCCTGGCGTCGATGTTGGGTCTGGCCCATCTGGTCGAAAGCCAGCTGCACCGACCGGCCCGTCTCACCTGTGATGGGCGCATCTCTCGGGCGGAGAACCGAGCGATGGTCGATCTGATCGGCATCCCCCTGATCCCGATCCATCAGTTGCAGCCGGAGGATCTCGAAACGGTCGTCATGGTGGATAGTCAGCCGAATACCGGCCGACACACCCTGCCGGCCTCGGTGTCCCCCACGGCGGTCATCGACCACCACTGCACCCGCGGCGATCTGGACGGCATCCCCTTCGTGGATGTCCGAACCGACATCGGGGCGACGGCCTCCCTCGTCACCTCGTATCTGATGGAACAGAAGGTCGCCATTCCACCGCTTCTGGCCACGGGGCTGCTCTATGCCGTGGAAACCGAAGTCAACGGTTATCCACGCGAGGCCAGTCCGCTGGACGACGAGGTTCTGGTTCATCTGTATCCGCGAGCCGATCATAACCTGCTGGCCCGGATTCGCAATGCACGCGTTCCGGCCCGCAACTTCGAGTGTCTGCTCCACGCATTGCAGCACTCGTTCATCTATGATCGGTTGATCGTTGGCTGGGTGGGTAACATTCCTCAGCCGGAAATCGTGGCCGAGGTGGCCGACTTCCTCATCCGCTTCGAGGAAGTCGATTATGCCGTCTGCGTTGGTGTCCACGAGAAGCAGATGATTCTCTCGATGCGTGCCGCCGTGGAGGATGCCAACGCGGGGGCCATCCTGCAAAAGGTGGTCGGCCAACTCGGTCGAGCGGGCGGCCACGATCGCCGAGCAGGCGGAGCGATCCCGCTAACGAGCAAGTCGCTCTCGGCAGTGGAGCAGCTGCAGAAGGAACTCCGTCGTCGCTTGCTCCGTGAACTCGGCATGGAGGAATGCCGCGGCCAGCGCCTGGTATCTCGACGCGAGATGCTTCAGAATCTGGGTGCCTGAGCGTCACCAGGACGACGCGATCCGTGCAACCGTGCAACGCCTCCGGAGGGGTTCCACTCCGGAGGCGTTTTTCTTTTCCATGCTGTCTTGACAGCGGAAGCCTCTCGCGCTATATCCCGCCCCACTCTTGAGCAACCGAGCTGACAGGAAACGCCCGCCGAGCCGGCGTGTCTGGACTGGTTCCACCGGAACCGCTGGACCCGTTCGGCCCGGCCAGTCCGTCGCTCGGCTGTTCCAGATACGTCGGCGATACGTTCGGGGGCGATCGGATCGGGGGACGGGATGATGAAAGTGCAAAGAACGACTCAAGCCGCTTTTCGTGCAGACCTCGCTGGAGTGCGGTCGATCTAGGGAACGGTGAGCCGCAGGGTTCGGAGGGGTCGGGTTGCAGCACGGAACTGGCCAGAAGACCTCCGGCAAGGGTCTCGCAGGACTGGGGGAAGTCCTGCCAGAACCCGTGGACCGCAGCGGTCGCTACGCGATCCGCGGTCCCTCTGCCGGATGGTCGATCCCGATGAGACATCGCGGATCTCGGCCGGCGCAGGTGCCTTCCTGCAGGGAGGAGTCCATGGTTACGCAGATGGACGTGGATGTCCAGCAAGTCTGGCAAGAGTACCGGGCAACGCAGGCGCTGGAGCTTCGCAACCAGTTGCTCGAGCGATATTTGCCGCTGGTTCGCTACAACGCGGAACGGATCTGGAAGCGTTTGCCTGATGGGGTCGAACTCGACGACCTGATCAGCGCGGGCGTCTTTGGCCTGATGGACGCGATCGAGGCGTTCGACCTGGAACGCGGCGTCAAGTTCGAGACCTATTGTGTCCCGCGCATCCGTGGTGCGATGCTCGACGAGCTGCGCACCATGGACTGGGTGCCGCGTCTGGTGCGCAGCAAGGCCAGCAAGATGGAAGAGGCGCGCAAGTCGCTCGAAACCTCTCTCGGCCGACCGCCACGGCCCGACGAGATGGCCGAGAAAATGGGCGTCTCTCTCCAGGAGTTCCAGAAACTCCAGCAGGACGCCACCGCCGTTAGCCAGGTCAGCCTGAACAAGAAGTGGTACGAGACTGACAGCTACAAGGACGTTCGCGAAATCGACATCCTTGAGGACAAGAAGGCCGAGGATCCCACCCACCGGATCCAGAATCGCGACCTGATGCGCCGGTGACGCGCGGCCTGAATCGCAATGAACGGCTCATCATCATCCTCTACTACTACGAAGAAATCACGATCAAGGAGATCGGCGCGACTCGCGATCTGAGCGAGTCACGCGTCAGTCAGATGCACTCGAGCATCGTGGCGCGTTTGCAGTCCCAGCTGGCCCAGCGCCGGCCGGAATTCGGCAACTGAAGTCAGACGATGCGCCGGGATCGCTCTCTCGGGAGCGGTCCCGGTTTCTTCCATTTCCGTGGGGTACTTGTTCCGCCTCGTTCCTGGTATACTATCTCCATCTCGCAGGGAAGCTGTTGGACGGCGTGGACTTACCGGAGGCTCCATGGAAACTCCCAGTTCGAGCGGTGTTCGCCCGGGTGGCGCTCCGTCCGTGGAGGACCCGGCACGCCCCTATCGTATTCTCATTGCCGACGACAACCCGCAGGGGGTTGAACTGCTCGAGGCCTATCTCAGCGACACCGGCTACGAGCTGCGCACCGCCAGCGACGGCGAGCAGACCCTCAAGCAGGTCGAGGAGTGGCAGCCCGATCTCATCCTGCTCGACATCATGATGCCGAAGATCACCGGCTTCGAGGTCTGCAAGCGGCTCCGGGCCAATCCGCGCACGCGCGACGTGGCCGTGCTGATGGTCACCGCACTTGATCAGGCCCTCGACATCGAACGCGCGGTCGAGGCCGGCACCGACGAGTTCCTGTCCAAGCCGATCAACAAGAACGAACTGCTCCTGCGGGTGCGTTCCCTGCTCCGCGTCACGCGCTACAAGGAGCAGCTCGAACGGGCCCTGGCCTACATCGAGGCCGTCGAAGGAGACGGCAACTGAATTCCCATGACCGCTCGCGTAATTCTTCAGCCACGCCGTGCCCGGCCCTTCTTCGGTCGGCATCCCTGGGTCTATCCCGGAGCCATCGCCAGCGTCGAGGGCGACCCGGCGGACGGCGACGCCGTCATCCTGCTGACACACACCGGTCAGTTCGTTGCTCACGGTCTGTACAACAGCCAGAGCAAGATCCGCGTCCGGCTCTACTCCTGGGTGGAGAGCCAGCCGCTCGACGCGGATTTCTTTCGCCGCAAGCTCCAGGTCGCGTTGAATCTCCGCCGCCAGCTCGATCTGATGCGACCGGCCGAAGCCTGCCGTCTGGTCTGGAGTGAGGGCGACGGCCTGTCCGGTCTGGTCGTCGATCGCTTCGCCGGCTGGCTCGTCGTGCAGTTCACCAGCCTGGGCCTGTTCCGCCGGCGCGATCTGCTGATCGAACTGCTCACGGAGTTGACTCATCCCGAAGGGATCTACCTGCGCACGGAGCGCGGTATCGGCAAACTGGAAGGTCTCCAGGCTCAGGATGGGCCGCTGGTCGGCACCCTGCCGACCGAGCCGCTGCTCATCGAGGAAGGTGACCTGCGTTATCAGGTGGATCTGGCCGAGGGGCAGAAGACCGGCTTCTACCTCGACCAGCGCGACAATCGCCAGGTCGTCGCGCGTTTCGCCCGGGAGCGCCGCGTCCTCGATGGGTTCTGCTACTCCGGCGGTTTCGCTCTGCACGCGGCCCGGGCCGGGGCGCGCGAGGTGATCGGCGTCGATCAGTCCGAGCCCGCCCTGAATCTGGCCCGATCCAACGCCGAGCGGAACGGTCTGACCAACGTCCACTTCGAGCGCGCCGACGTCTTCGATGACCTGGCCGAGCGTGTCCAGCGGAACGAGAAGTTTGGCCTGGTCGTCCTCGATCCGCCGAAGTTCGCTCGTCAGCGGGACGCCATCGAGGAGGCCCTGCGCGGCTACCGCCGCCTGCAAACGCTCGCCCTGCGGTTGCTGGAGCCGGAAGGAATTTTGACGATGTGTTGTTGCTCGGGCCTGATCAGCGCGGATATGCTGAAGGAGTTGCTGGCACAACTGGCGGCCGAGGAAAAACGCGAGGTGCAGATCCTGGAGCAGCGAGGTCCGGCTCCCGATCATCCCGTATCGGTCTCCTGCCTCGAATCCCACTATCTGAAGTGCCTGATCGTACGGGTCGTGTGATCCCGTCGGTCCTCGAGTCCTCATGCTGCCGGGTCGGCACCGGGAGTACCTCCGCATGCGCACCTTCGGCACGACTTTTTCTCTGGCCGCCCTGACGACCGTTCTGCTGGCCATCAGTCCAGCCAGGGCAGCCGAGTTACATCGCTACCTGCCCGCCGATACCGAGCTGGTCATCTCGTTGAATCTCAAGCAGATCCTCGGCACGAAGCTGGTCAAAAATCACGCTCTGGAGCCGTTGAAGGCTCTGCTCGCCGACTCGCCGGAAGCCACGGCCGCCCTGAAGGAACTGGGCCTCGATCCCCTCAGCCAGATCCACCGCATTCTGATCGCCAGTCCCGGCTCGAAGGAGCCCGATCGCGGCCTGGTCATCATTCAGGGCGAGTTCGACCCGGTCAAGTTCAAGGACAAGGGCGCGGCCCTGCTACGGCAGCAGCCGAACGTCGTCAAGGTTCACAAGATAACGGATGCTCAGGGGGCCGAGGAGTCCATCTTCGAGTTGGCCCTTCTTGGCCAGAACTTCCCCTGGTTCATCGCGGTGCCGGGGAAGGACGCCATTCTGCTCTCGCCCGGCAAGGATTACATCGTCGATGCGCTGAAGCGGAACCCGATCAAGAATCCGCTGGCCCTGAAGAGCAAGGAGTTCCAGAGCCTGCTCGAAAATCTCGACGACAAGCAGAGCGTCTACCTGGCCGCGACCGCCGGGGCTCTCGGCCGACTCGGTCTGCCCGAGAGCGTGGCCGGCGATCTCCTCAACAAGATGGATGGCCTCGCTGGCGGCATCCGTCTGGAGGACGATTTGCATCTGGAAATCATCATCGGAGCCAAGACGGTCGCCGAGGCCCGCTCCTTGCGGCAGACGGTCGATACGCTGCACACGCAGGGTCTGCTGATCCTGGGTCTGCTCGCCGCCCAGGATCCGGGCGTGGGCACGGCCGTCGATATTCTCAAGTCGATGCGGTTCATCCAGAAGGATAAGACCGTGACCGTGAAGGCGCGGCTCGAAGCGGATCTCATCCAGAGCTGGCTCAACGCGGGGAAGTGAAACGGACGGCACCAGCCGGGCAACGCCGCGGATTTTCGTAGAATGATCCGCTGACGATGTCCCCCGCGATGGTAACGGACTGGCGACTGGCATGCCTGAAACGTTTCTCGGTTGGCTCGGCGTTTACGGTCTTCTGGCCCTGTCCGCGTTCGCGGCCGGGGTCGTCAACAGTCTGGCCGGCGGTGGGACGCTGCTCACCTTCCCAGCCCTGGCGGCCATCATCCCGGTCCTCGTGCCCGGTGCGACCCGCGCAGACGTACTCGTGCTGGCTAACACCACGAGTACCATCGCCCTGATGCCCGGCTCGGCGGCCGCTGCATTCGCCTTTCGGCGTGAACTCGGTGAGGTTCGCCGCTGGACCCGGCTCCTCATCTGGCCCTCGGTGATCGGCGGGGCGATCGGTACGTTCTTGCTGACTCTGCTGCCAGCCGCCTACTTCAAGGCGATCGTTCCCTGGCTGATCCTGACCGCAGCACTCCTGTTCATGATCCAGCCGCTGGTAACGCGTTACCTGCGTACCCACGAACAGACTACTGGCCCGGCTCCCTGGGTCGTTGCCGCGGTGGTTGGCTTCCAGCTGCTCGTCGCCATCTACGGCGGCTACTTTGGCGCTGGCATCGGCATTCTCATGCTCGCCTCGCTCGGCCTGATGGGCATCGGCGACATCGTCCACATGAACGCCCTGAAAACATTTCTGGCAATGTCCATCAATGCCGTCTCGGTGGTGATCTTTCTCGGCCAGGGCCTGGTGGTCTGGACGCCGGCCCTGGTCATGGCCATCGCCTCCATCGCGGGAGGCTATCTCGGCGGTCATGCCGGGCGCGTGCTGAACAAGACCTTCCTGCGCTGGTTCGTCATCGTTGTCGGCCTGGGGCTGGCAGTATACTATTTCGTCCGATAGCATGACCGGGCCCCCCCACTGGTCCGGTTCTTCGAGGGATCGCCCTGGTTCGAGAAAGGAATGTCGCAAATGATCCGTCTGGCAAAGATGCTCGCGTTCGTCGCTGTCCTGGGTCTCTTCCTGGGGACGACCTCGTCACCCGCACAGGAGAAGGTCACGACGAAGACCGGTCTGAAGTACGAGGAACTCAAGGTCGGCACCGGCGCGGTGGCCACGGCCGGGCACAAGGTCAAGGTTCACTACACCGGCACCCTGACCGACGGCAAGAAGTTCGACAGCAGCGTCGATCGTGGCGAACCGTTCGAGTTCAACCTCGGTGCTGGCCAGGTCATCAAGGGCTGGGACGAGGGCGTCGCCGGCATGAAGGTCGGCGGCAAGCGCAAGCTGACCATCCCGCCGGAACTCGGCTACGGGGCTCGCGGCGCTGGCCGGGTCATTCCGCCCAACGCCACCCTGATCTTCGAGGTCGAGCTGCTGGGCGTTGGCAAGTAAATCACCGCGGCCCGACGAGCGGCTCGAATGGTCGCCGCTCGTCGGGTTCGTCGAAAGGATCACTGACGATGCGCAGAACGGGCATCTCCTGGGCGCTGGGCTGTCTGGTCCTCTGCGCTCTCGGCTGTGGCGATAGTTTCGAGGAAGGTCGGGCCAAACCGCAGGGGACGAGCGGTCTGCTGGTCATCGACCTCAAGGACGGGACCGGCGATCCGATCAAGGACGGCGACCGCGTTCAGGTTCACTACCGTGGCTGGGTCAAATCCACCCAGAAGAAGTTCGACGACTCCCACGAGAAGGGAACTCCCCTGACGGTGGCGGTCGGTGAGCATCAGGTCATTCCCGGTTTCGAGGAGGGCCTGCGCGGCATGAAGGCGGGTGGCGAACGCCGCCTGTTCATCCCGAGTCAACTCGGCTACGGCGAAAAGGGTGCGGGCCGTGACATCCCGCCGAATGCTGATCTCGTCTTCCAGGTCGAGGTGGTCAAGGTGCTGGAGCCTCTGACCGATGTCAAGGTAACCGTTCTGAAGGACGGCACCGGCCCTGGCATCAAGGTCGGCGACCAGGCGACCGTTCACTACACGGGAACGCTGACCAACGGCACCAAGTTCGACAGCAGTCATGACCACGGCGAACCGTTCACCCTTACCGTTGGGGTCGGTCAGGTCATCAAGGGCTGGGACATCGGTCTGATCGGAGCCAAGAAGGGGAGCCAGCTCCGGCTCGACATCCCCTCGCACCTGGGCTACGGGGCGCAGGGCTCACCGCCCAAGATTCCACCCGACGCACCGCTGGTGTTCGAGATCGAGGTCGTGGACATCAAGCCGGGCCGCTAAGTCCTCGTCCTGCTCCCTCTCCCTCGGTACTCCGGGGGCGAGGGGCACCGGAGACGGCCGCTGAGAAAAACGCGCCAACGATTTCACCTCTCGCCGGTTGTTCTTCATGTGGAGAGCAACCGGCGTTGGCGTTTGCACCCCGAACGAGCAGTCGATTGACAGGGCTCGGCGGGGGATGGTACGGTAGAACCGATTCTCCTCTCGTAGATCACACGGCCAGCTCCCTGCTCATCAGGGTCCCTTCGGAAGGGCTGGCTCCGTTGTGGGAGGTCCAGGTTTCATGGCGCAGCAGAAGAAGCAGAACATCAAGCCCGCAGCCGAGGTAACCGGGACGACCCCCGAAACACCATCGGATCAGCCGGCCGAGAAGAAGCCCGCGAAGAAGGCCAAACCGGCCGCCAAGCCAAAGCCGAAGCCCGCACCGAAACCGGCACCGCCCCGGGCGCCGAAGCCCGCACCGAAACCAAAGCGTTCGCAGGGCGTCTGGGGCATCGATCTGGGCCAGTGTACCCTCAAGGCCGTTCGCCTCGAAGAGATCGACGGCGTCATCCAGGCGACCGCGTTCGATTTCATCGAGCATCCCAAGATTCTCAGCCAGCCGGACGCCGACCGCGACGCCCTGATCCGCGAGGCGCTGGAGAAATTCCTGGCCAACAACAACCATCTCAAGGGAGATCAGGTCGCCATCAGCGTGCCCGGTCAGAGTGCCCTGACGCGCTTCGTCAAGCTGCCGCCGGTGCAGCAGGACAAGATCGCCGACATCGTCAAGTTCGAGGCCAAGCAGCAGATCCCGTTCAACCTCGAAGAGGTCATCTGGGACTTCCAGAAGGTCGGCGAGGGAACGGTGACCGAAGGCTTCGCCATGGATACCGAGATCGGCCTGTTCGCCATGAAGCGCGACGCGATCCAGGCCTATCTGCAAAACTTCAAGGATGTCGGCGTCGAGGTCGATTTCGTGCAGATCGCCCCGCTGGCGCTGTGCAACTACCTCACCTACGACGCGATCGGCGTCACGCCCGGAGAGCCGGCCCCCACGTCGAACAGTTGTGTCGTCGCCCTGGACATGGGCTCGGACAGCACCAATCTGGTCATCACCAACGGCGGCCGGATCATCTGGCAGAAGGTGATCTCGACTGGCGGCAACAATTTCACGCGGGCCCTGACGAAGGATCTCAAGCTGACCTTCGCCAAGGCCGAACATACCAAGCGGAACGCGGCCAAGTCGAAGGACCTCAAGGCGATCCTGTCCGCCCTGAAGCCGGTCCTGAGCGACTTCGAGGGCGAGATCAAGCGGTCGCTGAACTTCTTCCAGAACTCGCACCGCTCGGCCCAGCTGGAGTACATCCTTGGCATGGGCAACGCCTTCCGCCTGCCGGGCCTGCAGAAGTTCCTCGAAGAGAAGCTCGGCATGCCGGTCAAGCGGCTGCAGAAGTTCAGCCGGCTAACCGGTGACACGGTGCTGAACGCGCCGGTCTTCCAGGAAAACCTGGGCACGTTCACGACGGCGTACGGCCTGGCCCTGCAAGGGCTTCAGAAGGCGCGTCTGCACACGAACCTGCTGCCGCCGGAGTTGCGATCCGAACGGCTGATCCGGGCCAAGAAGCCGTGGGCGGTCGCCGCCAGCGCCCTGCTGCTGGTCGGTCTGGGAGCCACGGCCCTGCGCTACGGTCTCGACTACAGCGTCTACGCCGATCCGGGTATCGCCCGAGCTGTCTCGTCGGCCAACTCGACGGCCAGCCAGGCTCAGACGGTGGACACCGAGTTCACCACCGCCCGCTCGAACGCCCAGGCCGAGGAGGACGGCGTCAAGAGCGTCCTCGCCGGTCAGAAGGAGCATACCAACTGGCTGGAGTTGCTCCACTTCGTCTCCGAGGTCGTGCCGCGACCGGATGCCAAAAATCTGCCCGCGCCGATCCGGCTCAAGTACTTCGACAGCCCGCCGCCTCCGCCGGCACCGGGCCAGCAGCCTCGCACCGGAGCGATGAGCGGCAAGACGGCCTACCAGTACTGGCTGAAACGACAGGGCACGCTGCAGATGGCGGCGATTCCCGAGGAGAATCCGCAGGGCGGCACGGGCCCCGGCTTCCCCGGCCCCGGCTTCCCCGGACCCGGTCCCGGTTCCGGCCCCATGCCCGGACCCGGCAACCCCGGCACCACTCCGACGATCCAGGAAGAGGATCTCGGCCCCGGCATCGACGACCTGATTCAGTTCAACATCGAGTCCATCGATTGCCGTTACTGCTCCAACCTGGAGACCTACTTCAAGCAGGTTCGCTCCTGGCAGAAGGACAAGGGCAATTATCGGCCCCTGTCGGCCTACGATGCGGCACCGAAGAATCCGTTCGCGGGGCAGCCCGGTGAGGCAAGCGAAAAGGGCTGGGTCGTCGAGCTGCGTGGCTTCACCTTCCATTCGGGCAAGCGCACGTTCGTCGCGGAAACCTTGCTGGAGAACATCGCCCGCATGGGACGGCCGGACCTCGACAAGCCAGGGGCCCAGCCCGCGCCCGGGACACAGCCGATGGACCCCATGCAACCGATGCAGCCGATGGACCCCATGCAGCCGATGCAGCCGGGCGAGGCAGGGGCCACGCCGACGGTGCCGAACAAGGGGCCGGTCAAGAACCGCGTCAGCCATGTGGTGCTGCTTCAGGTCGAGTCTACTCCGACCGCCGATACCGCCAGCCTGAAGTTCGCCGGGCAGAGCGTCCTGGACCAGCTGGTCCGGGCCAATCCGACGGGGGGCCTGGGTGGGCTGGGCGGTGGCATGCCCGGACCGGGTTCGCCGATGCCGGGGCCTGGCTCTCCGATGCCGGGGCCTGGCTCGCCCATGCCCGGTCCCATGGACGCGAGTTCTGGCGGCACGACCGAAGGGGGGGCGACCTCCACGGGGCCTTCCCGCGATTCCTGGGTTCCGCTGACAGGGGGCGGAGCCGGTGGCCTCAACTCCGGGATGGGGATGGGGCCGGGCTCTGGTCCGGGTCCGGGTGGCTATCGGCCGCCGATCGGTCCGGGCGGTCCGATGGACATGGGACCCGGCGGCGGCGGTACGGCTATCCCCAGTTCCAAGCATCAGCGGACGGAGTTCATCATCCTCTTCGTCTGGTACGAACCGACGCCTTCCGAGGCGACCAGTGGCGCGACCGATGCGAGCGGCGCAGGCGGTGCCGGGATGACCGGGCCCTGACCCGGCCCTCGTAGCGGCATCACCACCAACGGGAGAATCACGCCATGGCGAAGATGGATAAAGAAGCCCTGATGAAGAACAAGTTCTGGATCGGCCTGGGCGCGTTCGCGCTGCTCTGGGCGATCGGATTGTTGACCCTGCAACTGTCGGCCGGCGGCCCGATCGAGGCCAAGAAGCAGGAGTACCAGAAGGCCAAGACGGGCATCGAGTCCTGGACCTCCAAGGCCAAGAACCGGGTCACGTTCCTGCCGCCCTGGGAGAAGTACGGCAAGACCTACCGCGATCACAAGAACACCATCTGGCAGCAGGCCTGGGACGCCCAGAAGACGCTGCTGAAGTGGCCCGCCGGCGGCGAATACGGCCGGATCTGGGATCGCTCCGTCTCCTTCGATGCCTGGAAGAAGGAGATGAGCGACAACGACACCGTCGCCGGCCGTAGCACGACGCTGCGTCGCGAATACCGTGACGACTTCTACTACCCGACGCTCTTTCCGCAGCTGAGCGACGTGGAGAAGAAGCAGCCGCCGCACTACACCTACTATCTCGAAAAGGCGATGGCTCCCGTCGAGTTCAAGGGCGGCCGACTCGGGTTCGAGTCGATCATGGCTCCGGCGACCGGAGCGGCGGGCAGCAACCTGGCCGGTGGTTCCGGTGCGCTGGGAGGCTTCCCGGGCCCCGGCGGTCCTCCTCAGCCTGGTCCTGGTCCCGGTCCGGGCCCTGGTAGCATGGGGCCGGGCGGCGACGGGTCCGGAATGGCCGCGGGTAACTCGTCCATCGTCAGCATCTGGCAGAAGACCCCCAGCGTCGAGGAGATCTGGCTGGCCCAGGAGGACTTCTCCGTCAAGTACGAGTTGCTCCAGGTCATTCGCCGGACTGTTGATCGGGTCGCCCGGCTGGAACCGTTCGAGGTCAAGAAACTGCCGGAGAACGCGATCAAGGCACACGGCTTTCGCAACGACCGCTGGGAGATCGTCCTGTACGTCGAGCAGAAGGGGAACAACACCTTCATCTCGAAGAAGAGTACGATCAAGAACGTCTCACCGCGGGTGCTGCTGATGTCCAACCCGCGAACGCGTGGTCCGCTCGTCTTCCAGCTCAAGCAGGGGGAGGCCCGCTATCCGCTCCGGCTCAAGGGCGAGCCGATCGGCTCCGGCGCGCAGACCGAGTTCGCCGTCGTCGGCGAGCAGTTCAGCGTCGATCTCATCAACCTGGCCAACCCGGTCGAGTTGACGCAGGTCTTCGACTGGTCCACGAGTCCGATCCGACGGATCGATGCCATCCGTCTGGGGTATCACTCGCACCGGACCAGCAATCTACCGCTGGTCGCGAACAAGCATTTCCCGCCTCCAGAGCCCACCGCGGCCGAAGGGACGGGGACTGACCCAGCGATGACCATGGGGAGCGATCCGATGAGCGGTGGCATGCCTGGACCGGGCGGACCGATGGGACCGGGTGGACCGGCCGCATCAGGTGGACCGGGTGGGATGGGAATGCCAGCCGGGCCGCCACCGACGACGAGCGAGAATGGTCTGGCCAAGAACCGCTACGTGACGGTCACCGGTCAGGCCCGTTCGATGCCGATCGCGATGACGCTGATCCTGGATCAGACGCACCTGCACGACTTCCTCACCGAACTGCTCAACTGCCAGTTGCGGTTCCAGATCACGCAGACCCAGGTCCGTCATGTCCGTGACGTGGCCTCGCAGCTGGAATCGGTCGCAGGGACGGGGACTCCGAACCCGATGGGAGGCGGCGCGATGCCGGGACCTCCGATGGGGAATCGGCCGCCCATCGGCCCGGGTCCCGGGCCTGGCCCGGGCTCTGATCCCACCGCCGGAGCGGGAGCGGCCGGCAATCCGCTGGACCCCAACCTGATCGAGTTGACGGTGTACGGGATGTCCACCCTCTACGAGAAGTTCCACATTACCAAGGAGCCGGCCACCACCGACCCCATGGGAATGACCCCGTAACCCAAACGCGTCCCCTGTGACATCACCCGGGGGCGGGCCACGGTCTGCCCCTGCGAGAGGAACCACCAATGGCCAAGAAGAACAACTTCGGCAAGTTGCTCGCCGAAAAAGGCGAGAAGATTGGCGTGGGGATTGCCGGTGCGATCGCGATCCTGCTCGTCATCACCCAGCTATTCTGGCCGGGTCAGGGCTTCCTTGCTCCCAACCCGAAAGAGTTCCAGAAGAAGCTGGATGCCACGACGCAGCAGGTCTCGTCGCGACTCACTTCCGAGTCCAACGTCCCGGGCCCGGCCGACCTTCCCGACGAGAAGAAGGCCGATCCGAAATCGCTGGAAGGCTTCGCTCAGGCGAAGATCCAGGACCCCAATACGTACCGCGTTCAGGAATTGTTTGCCAGCGCCACCCCGGCCGACACGAGTCGTCGTCAGCCAACGGTTCTGTCGCTGGTCGATGGCCGTGGTGCCTTCACGCGGGCGCAGCTCCGGTCGTACATCCTCAGCACCGACGTGTCCCAGATCATGGTCCTGGAAGGCGGTGGCACCGGCACGGGCATGGGCCCTGGTTCCGGTCCCATGCCTCCGGGTGCCATGGGCCCTCCCGGTGGCGAGGCCGGTCGGCTCCAGAACCTGTATGGTGGCGGCAGGCCGCGTGGCGGTCCCGGATCGTCCGGGTTTGGTCCTCCGCCGGGTTCAGGCGGAAACATGAACCTCGGCCCGGGAAACGGCTTCCAGGCTCCAGAAACCGATGACCTGAGTGAGGGCCCCGCAGCCAAGAGCCAGATGGTCGAGATCGAGAAACTCGGCACCATGCCCAACGTCCGCCTGGCGGAGACGATCCGGCCGCTGCGCATGGTCGTGGTGGCGGCGAGTTTCCCCTATCGCGCCCAGCTGGACGAGTTCCGCAGCAAGCTCCGCCTCCCCTCGCGCACGGCGGTCCTGAGCGAGGTCTCGCTGGATACCGATCCGACCACCTTCCAGGCTCTGCCCGCCTTCCGCTTTCTGGGCGTGCGGGCTCAGCGCATGGAAGTCGATGCCAACGGCAACCCGATCAAGGGCAAGGACTGGGAAGAGGTCGAACTGCGCGAGGATTACAAGCGCTACGTCGTGCTGAGTGGCAAACGTCTGGAGCCGGACGATCCGGCCCTGAACGCGATCAGTCCTGACCGCCTGGTCATGCCGCGCTTGTTGCAGATGCGCTCCGGGCAATACCCGGAGGTCGCGAAGACGCTGCCGTCGCTGGTGGCGTCACTCGACGCCCTGAAGGACAAGCGCGTTCAGCCGACGGCTCCGTCGTTCCTCAATGCGGATAACTTCGATCCCTTCAGTCGAGCCCCGGCCACGGGTTACGATCAGGGAGCGGGGTCCATGCCGGGTCCTGGCCCAGGTCCCGGTCCTGGTCCCGGTCGGCCGTTTGGTGCTGGCCCGAATCCAGGCTTTCCGCCTCGTGGCTCCGGCGGCCCCGGAATGCCCGGCCCCGGAATGCCCGGCCCCGGAATGCCCGGACCTGGAATGCCAGGACCTGGCGGACCTGGATACCCTGGCGGTCCAGGACAGACACAGCAGGAATTCCATCCGCCGGAACACTGCCTGGTCCGCATCGTGGACGTCAAGGTGAAGCCGGGCAAGGCCTACCGTTATCGCTTGCAGGTCGAGATGGGCAATCCCAACTTCGGGCGGACGGATGTCGCCAGTCCGAAGTACAGCGAGCCGAAGACGTTGCAACCGTCGCCCTGGTTCGAGATCCGCGACGTCGTGGTCGTGCCGCCGGATCTGCACTACTACGCGGTGGATCAGAAGGCGCTCGACGGCAGGTCCTACAAGGGACCGAACGCGGACGCACGCATCACCGCGAACCAGGTGGCCATCCAGATCCACCGCTGGCTGGAGCAACTCGACAATAGTGACAGCAAGCACTTCCGGCCCGTTGGCGAGTGGGTCGTCGGCGAGCGGGTGATTGTTGGCAAGGGTGAGTACGTCGGCCAGTTCCGGCCCCAGACGACCGAGGTGCCGATGTGGGCCGAGACGCGCGAGCGGTTCATCATCGCCAAGCAGAAGGGGAGCGGCAAGGACAAGGAGTCCACGGGCGTGCCCGTCTCCTTCGCCACCTATCCCAACGATGCCATAGTAGTGGATTTCGCCGAGGGAGAGATTCGCTACGATCTGACGGAGATCAAGAACGAGAAGCCGGTGAAAACCACGATCCGCGATCAGCAGCGGACCGAGGTACTCCTCTACACCGGCGACGGTCGGTTGCTCGCGCTGGATGGAGCCGTGGAGGAGAGCGATCCCCAGCGTAAGAGCCGGCTGGAGGCGTATCACACGCGGGTCAAGGAGGTGAAGGAGAACAAGGGCACCGATCCGATGGGCTCTGGAAGCACCGGGCCGTTCTCGGGGCCGTGATCGCGATCCCGTGGACTGGATGACCTGCCACGCCGCCCGCCGACTCTCGGCGGGCGGCGTTGTTTCCATCTCGGTCGGCTCGATCGAAAATCGCGAAAATTCCGGTTGGGTTTGACAGAATCTCGCCGCGACGTAATATACCAGATAAGACTTCGTCAGGGATGGCGCGGTCCCTTGTTCGACGCGTTGAGGTGACGACCATGTCGCTCCCAGCCGATCATCCGCTCCGCCGGTTGTTTTCTGGCCTGACCGAGCAGACGTTCATCAGCACCTTCGGTCTGGCCGATCCCCCCTTGACTGACTACCTGTCCGAGCTGCTGAGTCGCTTTGTCCATATCGACGTGGTCTTCTCCCTGAAGAACACGCAGGGTAAACGACTGGAAGAGGTGGCCGAGATGCTCCTGGCGGCGGAGTCCCTGCCGCCGGAAGGACGAACTCGCCGCGAGATCTACCGCCACATCGGCGACTTCACGCTGTTCTGGGCCGGCGTCTATCCCGAGGCGCTGCGGCGCATGCAGAGCCAGCACCATCAGGATCACCTGATCGATTACTGCACCCAGGGCAAGCGGTCCTACTACATCGCGAGCATGTACGACGACGACGACCGCTCGCGAGAGGAAGGCCCGGTCCTGCGCCGCCTGAGTGCGGAGTTCGAGTTGTGCGCCTACGGTCTGGGTCGAGTGCGTCAGGAATGGGAAAAGCCTCAACCGTAGGCCGCGCTCGCCCTGCCGAACGGATTGCCTACAATCTCCGGGACGACGAACCCCGCCAGCCGTGAGAGCGGGCTCACCCCGACCCGAGAGATGCCATCATGACGAAAGCCATCCGTCTGCACCGGACCGGCGGCCCCGAGGTGTTGCAGTGGGAAGACGTATCGCTTCCTGACCCCGGCGAAGGGCAGGCTCGCGTTCGCCACACGGCCATCGGCGTCAACTTCATCGACACCTACCACCGCTCCGGCCTCTATCCTTTGCCGCTGCCGACGGGTCTGGGCAGTGAGGCCGCCGGCGTCGTGGAGGCGGTCGGTCCCGGAGTCACTCTCGTCAAGCCGGGCGATCGCGTCGCCTATGCGGGTGGACCGCCCGGTTCCTACGCCGAGGCCCGCGTCATGCCGGCCGAGCGACTGGTCAAGATCCCCGAGGGCATCAGCGACCAGCAGGCCGCCGCGATGATGCTCAAGGGCATGACGGTCCAGTATCTTATCCGCCGGACGTACGCCGTGAAGCCGGGCGAGACGGTCCTCTTCCACGCTGCGGCGGGTGGCGTCGGCCTGATCGCCTGTCAGTGGCTCAAGGCCCTCGGCGCGGTCGTGATCGGCACCGTCGGCTCGGACGAGAAGGCCGCCCTGGCGAAGGCTCACGGCTGCGATCACGTCATCGTCTACACGCGCGAGGATTTCACGAAGCGGGTCCGCGAGATCACCGGTGGCAAGGGTGTGCCAGTGGTCTACGATTCGGTCGGCAAGAATACTTTCGTCGGCTCGCTCGACTGCCTGCAACCGCTCGGCCTGATGGTCAGTTTCGGCAACGCCTCCGGCCCGGTGCCGGCGTTCGAGCTGAGCATGTTGGTGCAGCGAGGTTCGCTCTACGTCACGCGACCGAACCTGGCCCATTACACGGCCACTCGCGACGACCTGGAAGCGACGGCCGGCGATCTGTTCGAGGTGGTACTGCTGGGTCGGGTGAAGATCGACGTTCGCCACACCTACGCTTTGCGCGATGCCCAGCAGGTGCATCGCGACCTGGAAGGCCGCAAGACCACTGGCTCGGTCGTGATGCTGCCCTGAGTCACGGCAATCCAACACCCGCCGGAGTTCGGCCAGCCGGGCATAAACGACGATTGTTCCAGCGAGTTAAAATCTGAAGAAGAGTCAACCGAGGTAATCTCGCTCGTCTTCTTCCAACGAAAAAAGTTGCTTGCCGGCGGCCGAGCGACCGATATACTTCCGACATTCGCAAGGTTGGTGTGTCGCCAGAGTTAGAGGGAAAAGGGTGTATGTTAAGCAGCGTCACGACGGAGCTGGATTTCATCGACGAACTTCGCCTGCGCCGGTGGGCACGCGAGAACTTCGTCCCGGCAGGCCAGCGGCAGCAGGCCTGGCATCCGGTGGTTCTCGATGAAATGAACCGCAAGGACCGGGAACTGGCCGAAGTGACCCGCGAGATGTCTGTCTCCGCCTGATCCCTTTTGCTTCGCCACGTTGGGAACAACGGCTCCCGTCGCGATTCTCTCCCCGCGATGGGAGTTTTCTTTTTCTCGCTACGCGCTGGCCTCGTCCTTCCCCCTCGGCTACACTCCGCCCATCTTTCCTGTGTTGGTTTCTAGCCAGGGGCCGTTCTCATGCCTCCTCCCGGACGTACGCAAGCGTGGACATGGTGGGTCTGTGGGCTGCTCCTGCTGGCCACCATGGTCAACTACATGGATCGGCTCACGCTCAATCTTCAGTCGAAAACCCTCATGACCCATTTCGGCTTCGAGGAGGACGGCTACGGCCTTCTCGAAGGGGCGTTCGGCAGCGCCTTCGCCATCGGTGCGATCGTCATGGGCTGGCTGGCCGATCGCATGAACGTGCGTCTGCTCTATCCGCTGGCGGTGCTGCTCTGGTCGCTGGCCGGCCTGGCGACCGGACTGGTCGGCACCTTCGCTCTGCTGCTGATCTGTCGCTTCGCCCTGGGCTTTGCCGAGGCGGGGAACTGGCCGTCCGCTCTGCGCACGACCCAGCACATTCTGCCGCCGGCCCAGCGAACGATGGGCAACAGCATCCTCCAGAGCGGGGCGGCCCTGGGAGCGATCGTGACGCCGATTCTCGTCGTCTACCTTCACGAGGCGACCGGCACCTGGCGCTGGTCCTTCGTCGCGGTCGGCACCGCCGGCGGCCTGTGGGCCCTGCTCTGGCTCCTCAGCGTCCGGTCGTCCGATCTCGAGGTGCCCATTCAGCCGACCTCGCACTCGCTCATGTCGATCCTCGGCTGGCTGGTCGGCCTGCTCGTCGTCGATTCGGCCATCCCCCGGGCCTGCAAGGGGATGCTCGGCCTGCCCGCAGACTGGACGGACTGGCTACAGAGCTACCCGGATCTGCCGTTGATCAGCAAGGCGGTCTCGACAGCAGTCGGCATCGTCCTGGTCACCCTCTGGCTGTTCCGGGCGACGACCGACGACACCCTCCTGCCGCGGGGACTGTTCATTCGCCGCTATCTCGCCCTGGCCGTGACCGTCGTGGCGATCAACATCACCTGGCACTTTCTCCGCGCCTGGCTGCCGCTTCTGCTGCAAACGCCGCAGCGGGGCTACACCGAGGTGCAGGCTCAGTGGTTCATCCTCTACTACTACATCGCCACGGACGCCGGCTCGCTGGCGGCCGGCTTCCTCGTCCTGATCCTGGCCCAGAGAGTGTTCGGCGTTCACGCCAGCCGGCTCGTCGTTTACACCCTCTTCGCCCTGCTGGCGATGCTGACGATCCAGGCGACTCGCCTGCCGTCCGGCGGTGGTCTGGAACCGATCCTGCTGATGGTTGGCTTCGGCTCACTGGGTCTCTTCCCGGTCTACTACTCGCTGAGTCAGGATTTGACCCAGCAGCACCAGGGCAAGGTGACCGGCTCGCTCGGCTGCATCTGCTGGCTGGCGATGTCGCTGCTGCATGAGGCCGTCGGCAATCGCGTCAAGGAAACCGGCTCGTACGCCGAGGCGATGACCCTGGCCGGCCTCGCACCGCTGATCGGACTGGTGGCGGTCTTGCTGCTGTGGGGGCCGTGGGGAGATCGTCCTTTGACCGGCGGCTTGCCAGCGAGTATTCGCGACGAAGACCGCCGGCAAGCCGCCGGCTATCGGCAGTAAGGAAAGTAATGCACGCTTGGCCTGATGTTTGCA
>CAYYJM010000018.1:0-43753 GCA_964471755.1 uncultured Alcaligenaceae bacterium | reverse complement strand
ATCTCGACACGACCGTTGATGCCAGTTACTTCCGCGGCCTCAATCGCGTTATCCTGCGCGATCTGATCGCCGCCCTGAAGGAGACCTACTGCGGCACGATCGGCGTCGAGTTCTTCCACATCGAGGAGCCGAGCCAGCGTCAGTGGTTGCAGGATCGCATGGAGCCGAACCGGAATCGGCCGCGATTCGATCGAGAGCGGAAGATCGACCTGCTCAAGGCCCTGCATTACGCCAATCTGTTCGAGACGTTCCTGCATACCAACTATCGCGGTCAGAAGCGGTTCTCGCTCGAAGGCGGCGAGACGCTCCTGCCGATGATCGAAACGCTCGTGCAGGGAGCGCCGACGGCCGGCGTCGAGGAGATCGTCATCGGCATGGCCCATCGCGGCCGGCTCAACGTGCTGACGAACATCCTGCGCAAGCCCTACGAGGAGATCTTCGCCCAGTTCCAGGAGAACTTCCTTCCCGCCGCCAGCGCCGGTGACGGCGACGTGAAGTATCACCTGGGCTTCTCCAGTGACCGCTACTTCACCATCGGCGACAAGAAACATCGCGTCCATCTCGGCATCACGCCGAACCCGAGCCACCTGGAGGTGGTCGATCCGGTGGTCGAGGGCCGTGTCCGGGCCAAGCAGACGATCTTCAAGGACGCCCAGCGCAAACGGGCCCTGCCGCTGCTGATCCACGGCGACGCCGCCCTCGCCGGACAGGGCACCGTCTTCGAGACGCTCCAGCTGTCGCAGCTGGAAGGCTATCGCACCGGTGGCACGATCCACATCGTCATCAACAACCAGATCGGCTTCACGACCGATCCGGACGACGCGCGTTCGACGAAGTACTGCACCGACGTGGCCAAGTTCCTCCAGGTGCCGATCTTCCACGTCAACGCCGAGGATCCCGAGGCGTGCGTCTTCGTCATGCAGCTGGCCATGGAGTTCCGTCAGGAATTCGGCCGTGATGTCTTCGTCGATATGATCTGCTACCGCAAGTACGGCCACAACGAAGGCGACGAGCCCACCTTCACGCAGCCGGTCAAGTACGCGGCCATCTCGCAGCGGCCGTGGGTCGGCAAGGTCTACAGCGAACGCCTCATTCAGGAAGGCGTGCTGACCCGCGAAGAGGACGCCGACCTGGACGCCAAGTTCGAGAAGAAACTGACCGAGTCGCTCCAGGCCGTGCAGAAGTCCGAGACGAAGGAATACCCGGTGATGCGCGGCTTCGGCCAGGGTCCCTGGGCGGGTCTGAAGCCGCAGTTCGATTTCGAGCCGGTCGCGAGCGGAACGAGCCGCGAGAACCTGCTGTTCGTCGCCGAGCGTCTCAACGAGGTGCCCGAAGGCTTCCAGGTTCACCCGACGATCGAGCGTCAGTTCAAGGCCCTCCTCCATGCGGTTCACGAGAACAAAACGATCAACTGGGGCCCGGCCGAACTGCTGGCGTTCGGCACCTTGATCCTGGAAGAGACGCCGGTTCGCCTCAGCGGTCAGGACCGCCGACGTGGCACGTTCAGCCAGCGGCACGCGGTGCTGTACGACCAGGCCACCGGCAAGGACTACTGTGCGCTGAAGCACCTCCGATCGGGGCAGGCCCTCTTCGAGGTGTATGACAGTCCGCTGTCCGAGACGGGCGTTCTCGGCTTCGAGTACGGCTACGCCCTGGACGCGCCGAACACGCTGGTCATGTGGGAGGCCCAGTTCGGCGACTTCGCCAACGGCGCCCAGGTGATCATCGACCAGTTCATCGCCGCCGGGGCGTCGAAGTGGTCGCGCGACACCGGTATCGTCCTGCTGCTGCCGCACGGCTTCGAGGGCCAGGGCCCCGAGCATTCCAGCGCCCGGCTGGAACGCTTCCTGCAACTGTGCGCCGAGGACAACATCCAGGTCTGCTATCCCTCGACTCCGGCCCAGCACTTCCACATGCTCCGGCGGCAGATGAAGCGGCGCTTCCGCAAGCCGCTCGTCGTGATGACGCCCAAGAGCCTGCTGCGGCTGGAAGCCTGTCAGTCGTCGATTGACGAGCTGGTCAACGGAGCCTTCCACGAAGTGCTGGACGATCCGGACGTGACCGAGGCGGGGCCGGTTCGACGAGTGCTGCTCTGCTCGGGCAAGGTCTACTGGGACCTGGTCGCCGAGCGGAACAAGCTGAAGAAGAACGACGTGGCGATCGTCCGGATCGAGCAGTTCTATCCGCTCAACACCGCGCTGCTGCAAAAGGTTCTGGTCCGCTACCGCTCGGCGACGGAGTGGTTCTGGGTCCAGGAAGAACCGCAGAACAACGGGGGCTGGTCGTTCCTGCAACCCCGGTTGCACGGTATGGGCTACCCCGTCGCGTACATCGGCCGGGACGACAGTGCCAGCCCGGCGACCGGTTCGACGCTGGTTCACAAGAAGGAGCAGGCCCAGCTGGTCGAGGCGGCGGTGAACGGTCATGGCAAGGAAGGCTTCACGGTGGTGTCGCCGAGCTTCATGGCCGGTCGGCAGGCGGCCCAGGTCGCCGGTCATGGCAACGGCAACGGCGTGCATGGCCCCAGTGGGACGACGCCGCCGGTGAAACAGTAACCTGCCCCAGGCCGAGGAGCCCGGAGACATCTCCGGGCCGGGGCCGTTCGTCCCTGGTCGAATGCCGGGACGAACGCTAACCTGATCCGAGTACGACCGCTCGCTTCGCTCGCTCGGCGCGAGTCGATGGACGTTCCTTGCCCGGTCGTTCGCTACCTCTCAGGCGATCTTCTGTAATGGCTACTGACGTCAAGGTTCCCGCGGATTCCGAATCGATCACCAAAGCCTTTCTCGGCCGATGGGTCAAGCCGAACGGCAGCTACGTCCAGAAGGGCGAGTTGCTCTTCAAGCTGGAGACGGACAAGGCCGCCCAGGACATCAACGCCCCCGTGTCCGGCCTGGTGCAGACCCTCGTCCAGGAAGGCGATGAGGTCAACATCGGCCAGGTGGTCGCTCGCATCGACGAGAAGGCTCCCGCCCCGGCCGGTCAGCCGGCCACCAAACAGCCCGAACCGACCCCCGCACAATCGGTGCAGACGCACGCTCCGACCTCGGCCGGAACGCCGGCTCTGTCGCCGGCGGCGCGCGTTCTGGCCGCGAACAACGATCTCGAACCGACCACCCTCAAGGGCTCCGGTCGCGGTGGCGTCGTCATCAAGGAAGACGTCCAGCGCGCCCTCGAACAGCGGTCTGCCGCGCTGCCGACGCCGGCCAGCATTCCGACCGCCGCCCCCGTCCCGAAACCGGCCGGCACGACGACACGCACGAAGTTGACACCGATCCGTCAGCGGATCGCCGAGCGACTGGTGCAGGCCCAGCAGACCGCGGCCATCCTGACCACGTTCAACGAGGCCGACCTGTCGCGCATCATGGACCTGCGCGCGAAGTACAAGGAGACGTTCCAGAAGAAGCACGGCGTCGGCCTCGGCTTCATGAGCTTCTTCGTCAAGGCGTCCATCGAGGCCCTCAAGGCTTTCCCCAACGTCAACTCCCGACTGGACGGCAACGAACTCGTTCAGCATCACTACTATCACGTCGGCGTCGCCGTCAGCACCGAGCGGGGTCTCATGGTCCCGGTCCTGCGCAATGCCGACCAGCTGTCGTTCGCCGGTATCGAGAAGGAGATCACCGCGCTGGCCGTCAAGGCTCGCGATGGCAAGATCCTGCCCGGGGACCTCGAAGGGGGCACGTTCACGATCACCAACGGCGGCATCTTCGGCTCGATGATGTCGACGCCGATTCTGAATCCGCCGCAGGTCGATATTCTCGGCATGCACGCCATCCAGAAGCGGGCCGTCGTCGTGGACGATCAGATCGTCATCCGCCCGATGATGTATCTGGCCCTGTCCTACGATCACCGCATCATCGATGGCCGGGAGGCGGTCAGCTTCCTGGTTCGCGTCAAGGAGTGCATCGAGAATCCCGAGCGGATGCTGCTGGAGATTTAGCCGCCGGCTTGCCGGCGGTCTTCGTCTTCGTCGAGAAAACCCCGCCGGCAAGCCGGCGGCTCAATGAGAACGGATCCCATGTCGGAACAGTATGACCTGATCGTGATCGGTGGCGGTCCCGGTGGTTACACCGCGGCGATCCGCGCCGCCCAGCTTGGCCTCAAGGTCGCCCTCATCGAAAAGAGCAAGGTTGGCGGCACCTGCCTCAACATCGGCTGCATCCCGAGCAAGGCCCTGCTCGACTCCAGCGAACTCTACGCCCAGGCGAAGAAGTCGCTGGCTCGGCACGGCATCAAGATCAAGGCCGTTGATCTCGATCTGCCGACGATGATGGAACGCAAGCTCCAGGTCGTCAAGGGTCTGACCGATGGCCTGGCCTTCGTCCTGCAAAAGAACAAGATCAACGTCCTGGCCGGCACCGGCCGGCTGGGCTCGGCCAGCAGCGTCATCGTCCAGCCGAACGATGGCACCGCCGAGAAGACCCTCCAGGCGAAGACCATCCTCCTGGCGACCGGCAGCGTGCCGATCGAGTTGCCGTTCCTGAAGTTCGACGGCAAGCTCATCGGTTCCTCGACCGAGGCTCTCAGCTACGACAGGGTGCCCGAACACCTGATCGTCGTCGGAGCCGGCTACATCGGCCTGGAGATGGGCTCGGTGTGGAGCCGACTCGGAGCCAGGGTCACCGTCGTGGACGTGCTGCCGAACATCCTGCCGATCATGGACAGCGAGGTCGCCGACGCCCTGAAGAAATCGCTCGTCAAGCAGGGCCTCACGTTCCAGCTCGACACCAGGGTGACCGGCGCGGTCGGCAAGGGTGGCAAGGTCACTCTGAAGGGCGAGCAGGCCGGCCAGGCGGTCGAGTTGGTCGGCGACCGAATTCTCGTCGCCGTCGGTCGGCGGCCCTGCATCGAGGGGCTCGACCTGGATAAGGTCGGCGTCCAACTCGACGCGAAACGCCGCATCGGCGTCGATGTCAACTTCCAGACCAACGTCAAGGGCGTCCACGCAATCGGCGACCTGATCGATGGGCCGATGCTGGCCCACAAGGCCGAGGAGGACGGCGTCGCCTTCGCCGAGCGGCTCGTCGGTCAGAAGACGACCGTGCATTACGAGACAGTGCCGGCGGTGATCTACACCTGGCCGGAGGTCGCCAGCGTCGGTGCGACCGAGGAGCAGCTCAAGGAACGTGGCGTCGCCTACCGTGTCGGCAAATGCCCGTTCAGCGCCAACGGCCGGGCCCGCGCGATGGAGGAGATCGAGGGTTTCATCAAGGTGCTGGCCGACGCGAAGACCGACCGCCTGCTCGGCGTTCACATCTTCGGCCCACGCGCATCGGACATGATCGCCGAGGCCGTCGCGGTGATGGAGTTCTCCGGTAGTGCCGAGGACATCGGCCGAATCTGTCACGCGCATCCCACTCTGTCGGAGGCGCTCAAGGAAGCGGCCCTGGCCGTGGACAAACGCTCGATCACCCTTCCACCGGCCTGATCGCTACCCCTTCACAGAGCGGCCGGAGTGTTGTTCGACCGGCCGCCGCTCATCAGCCCGTCAGGTTTTCCCAGGCCGTGAGATGCGTCCGCAAGGTGGCATCTCACGGCCATTATTCTTCAAGTCCCGAGCCGTGCCTGGTCGCGATCTTGCGACAATGGGAGAAGACCGGATCCTCGAAAGGAGGTTCCCATGCGGTACGGATTTGGGACGGCCTTGCTGGCGGTGGCGTGGCTCGGAGTGAGCCTGAACGGGACGGCACGGGCCGACGAACTGCCGTTGATTCTGCTGGTGCAGGACCTGCCAGCGTTTCGTGATCTGACCCTCGCCGTCCACGGACGACAGGCTCTATCGACTGATCGCGACCTGCGCGAGCTGAATCTGGCCGTGCAGGTCAAGAAGGGTTTCGCCGAACTGCGCGGCCGGGTGCCGAGCGTGGAACTGGCCCGCAAGGCCGTCCAACTCGTGGAGGAGGTGCAGGGCATTCTGGGAGTGCGGAACTACCTCGAAGTTCGGCCGGTGACGCGAGAGCCGGCCCGGCTGGTGCTGGAGCCGGAACTGCCCAGCAGCACACGAGCCGCCCTGCCCAACCGGGAAGCGCTGCCCGAGATTCCGCTCAGTGTACCGTCGATGCCCTCGATCGCGGTGCGGGAACCGGCCGTCATACAGCGCGTTCCTCCGACCCGGGTGGAGACGCCGGCCGAGCCGGCTCCCCTGGTCGTGCTGCTGCCACCCGTGTTCATGGAGGAGCGCGTGCGGCCGCCGCGACCGGCCGACATCCTCGTCGCTCGACCACGACCGGAAGCGATTCCGGCGACGACGCAGGATGCCATCGAGGAGATCCTTGCCGAGCCGACCTATCGGGGCTTGAAGATCGAGCGACGAGGAGCGGTCGTCTATCTGCACCAGCGGAGCGGCCACGGAGCCCGTGTCATGGCCCTGGCCCGGCGGCTGAGTGGTCTACCTCAGGTCGAGCAGATCGTCCTCGTCCCGGAGGGGCGATGAGCCTAAGATGACCTCCGCGTTCCAGCGAATCAGGGAGGGATCGAGATGCAGTTACGCGGAGTGATTCTGGCCGGCGGCAAGGGCACACGGCTCGGCGATTTGACCCGTGTCACCAACAAGCACCTTCTGCCGGTCGGCTCGGTGCCGATGGTCTACCATCCACTGCGGAAGCTGACCGGAGCGGGCATTCGGGATATTTTGCTGGTCTCCGGCACCGAGCACATGGGCGACTTTGTCGAACTGCTCGGCTCCGGCCGGGACCATGATTGCTCGCTGACGTACCGGGTTCAGGACGAGGCCGGCGGCATCGCTCAGGCTCTCGGTCTGGCCGAACTCTTCAGTCGCGAAGCCCGCATCCTCGTCATCCTGGGCGATAACATCTTTGCCGACTCGCTGCACGCGCTCCTGGCCGAGGCTCAGAAGCAACCGGATCATGCCTACGTCCTGCTCAAGGAAGTGCCCGATCCGCAGCGATATGGCGTCGCCGAGATTCGCGACAAGCGGGTCATTCACATCGAGGAAAAGCCGGCGAATCCGCGAAGTCCATTCGCCGTCGCTGGCATCTACCTCTATCCGCCGGACGTTTTCGAGGTGATCAAGACGCTCCGGCCCAGCGCTCGCGGCGAGTTGGAGATCACCGACGTCAACCGTCACTACCTGGACCAGGGCCGACTCGGCTTCGGCTATCTGCAAGGCTACTGGACCGACGCCGGCACCCTGGACTCGCTCGCACACGCCAACCAGCTCGTACGGCAGGAGCCGCCGCGGTATTGATCCAGAATCCGTTCAGACTTTTTTGGACTACGGCAATTCTTTGCCGCTCTTCCTTTCTGGCTCTCGCCCGAGCAAGCCAGAAAGGAAGAGCGGGGAAGAATCCCCGCAGTCCAAAAAAGTCAGACCAGGCAGACCGGCTTCTCACTCCTCGTCCTGCATCCGCTCCCGGCGTTGAGCCCACTCTTCTGGCGTGAGCAGGACCTCGCGGGCATTGCTGCCGTTGTAGCTGCCGACGATGCCGTCCTCGGCCATGTAGTCGATCATCCGGGCGGCTCGACCGTAGCCGATGCCCAGGGTCCGCTGCAACAGCGACACGCTGCCCCGGCCCTCGCGAATGACCACCTCGACCGCCTCGTAGTAGACCTTGTCCCGGCTGCTCGGATCGATGACGCCACGATTGGCCTCCTCGCTCTCGCGCTCCTTCTGCTCGCGCGTCTTCAGATCGAGCAGCTCCTGCGAGTACGCCGGGACGCCGGTATCGAGGAACTCGACCACGCGGATGATCTCGTCATCGCTGGCGTACGCGCCCTGAGCGCGGACCAGGGCCCCGGAACCGGGCGGCATGTAGAGCATGTCGCCGCGGCTGAGCAGCTTCTCCGCGCCGCCCTCGTCGAGGACCACTCGGCTATCCGAACGGTTGACGACCTTGAAGCAGATCCGCGACGGCAGGTTCGACTTGATCAGACCCGTGATCACGTCCACGGTCGGTCGCTGCGTCGCCATGATCAGGTGGATGCCGGCCGCACGCGACTTCTGGGCCAGGCGGATGATGTGCCCCTCAACCTCCTTGCGCATCTGCATGATCAGGTCGGCAACCTCGTCCACGATCAGGACGATGTACGGCAGCCGACGCGGGATCTTGCGAGCCTCCTCCTCGGTGGCAGGAGCGGCGCGACGCAGGACCTCCTCGTGCGGCATCTCGTTGTACGAGGCGATGTTCCTCACCCGAGCCCGCGAGAGCAGCTCGTAGCGTTCCTCCATCTTGTCCACGGCCCAGGCCAGGATCGCCTCGGCCTTGGGCGGATCGACGACGACGGGATGCATCAGGTGCGGCAGCGCGACCCGGCCATACTCGGTGAACTCGTTCCGCTTCGGATCGATCAGCAGCAGGCGGATCTCGTCCGGCCGACGGGTCATGAGCATCGACAGGATGATGGTGTTCATGCAGACCGACTTGCCGGTGCCGGTTCGGCCGGCGATAAGCAGGTGCGGCATGGTGGCGAGATCCTCCACCAGCGGCCGACCCTCGGCGTCCTTGCCGAGAAAGAGCGGAATCTTCATCCGGGCCGCCTTCTTGCTGGCGGCGGTCAGCACGTCACGCAGGCGAACGTCCTCACGCAGCTCGTTGGGAATCTCGATGCCGACGGTGTTCTTGCCCGGAATCGGTGCGACGATGCGGACGCTGGCCACGCTCAGATTCAGGGCGATCTCGTCGGTCAGGCTGGTGACCTTGTTGACGCGCAGGCCCGTCTCCAGGGCGATCTCGTACTGGGTGATGACCGGGCCGGTGTTGATGCCGACCACCTTGACGGTCAGACCGAAGTCGGCGAAGACCTGCTCGAGCTGGCCGGCCGTCTTCAGCAGGTGTTGATCATGCTCGGCCTGGGCGAAGGGCTGGCCCTCGTCGAGCATCGTGATCGGCGGCAACTCGTAATCCGAGTAGTCCTCGGCATCGGCCGTCACGCTCACCGGGACGGGGATCGAATCGGAGGAAGCGTCCGGCGTGATGGGCTGCTCGTGGTAGTTAATGGGGATCTCGCGATCCTGCGACTCGGCCGTCGGTTGAAGATGCTCCGAGACGCTCTCGCGGAGATCGGCCGGCTGCTGGATCACGGCCGGTTCGGCCATCTCGGTCACGTCGGGCAGGGTGCTGGGCCGCACCACGCGAGGCGACCGACGTGAGGCCCACGCTTCCTGGTGGAACAGCCTCAGCATTCCGCGTAGGCCCTGAAGCAGGAGCCCAACGGCGCGAAGCGGCAACGGTCGCCAGGCGAGTTGACCGCCGAGCAGGACCACACCGGCGACGATCCAGGCGACCGCCGGCAGGTCCTGCGTGGCGCGATCCAGGGCGCGACCGAGGAAACCGCCCGGGCCGACCCAGGTCGGTCCCGACCACCAGGTCTGGCCCCGGGTGGCGAGCAGACACGCCGTCGGCAGAAGCAGGCTCCAGCCGAGCAAGCGGCCCAGGACGTCCAGCCAGGAACGCCGCAGGAAGAGCAGAACGGCGAGGGTCAGGCCGAGAGCCACCAGGACCGCCGCTCCGTAGCCCAGTGTGGGCAGGATCGCCCCGGCGATCAGGGCTCCGGGCGGGCCGAGCCAGTTGCGCACCGGCTCGACGGGGGGACCGCTGACCGGATAGTCCTCGGCATGAAAGCCGAGCAGGGCGACGGTCACGCCGACCACGAGCAGAAACAGCGACCCGGCCGCGAGTCCGAGCCGGCGAGGAAGGTATCTCATGGTGATGCGCCTCTCCTGGTGGACCATCCCACCTCCGCCATCGGCTGTCGCGTCCACTAGACTGGAGAGAAACGAGGGCGAGAACCTGGACATGCTTCACGTCGCGCTGTGGGAACCGGAGATACCGCCCAACACGGGCAACGTCGCGCGCCTGTGTGCCGCCACGGGAGCCGAGCTGCACCTGATTGGTCGGCTTGGGTTTCATCTCGATGATCGCTCGCTGAAACGAGCCGGCCTCGACTACTGGCCGGCCGTTCGGCTGCATCGTCACGTCGATCAGGCGGCGTTCGAGGCGGCCCGGAGCGGCGGAACGATCTGGTGCGTCGAAGCGCCCGCGCCGCGCCTCTACACGCAGGTCCGCTACGCGCCGGGGGACTGCCTGCTGTTCGGCGGCGAGTCGCGCGGTCTGCCGGCGAGCGTCCTGGAGCGTCACGCCGGACACGTCGTCGCCATTCCGATGCCGGGAGACGCCGTCCGGAGTCTCAACCTGGCCAATGCCGTCGGCATCGTCCTTTATGAGGCTCTGCGTCAGCTGCATGGCTGGTGAAACGGGGCCTCGTGTGCCGATGAAGGAAGGGCCGACTCGGGACAGCGGGTCGGCGGCTCAGGAGGAAGGCCGCATGTCCGAGGTACTCAGCTTGCCGACCCTGGAGGCGTTGCGGGCCCACATTCACCAGGTTCTCTGCGCGCACGATCATCTCGATCCGGGGCAGACGCCGCTGCAACAGTTGCCGGTCAAGCGGGGCAACCGGATCTGTGGCCTCTACTTCGTCGTAGAGGGGCCGCGTCTGGTCCGCAACTCGGCGGTCTGGGCGGGCGAGGAGAATCGCATCCTGTTCTACGACTCCAGCGGCCTCCGTTTTGGCGAATGCCGTCTGAGCGAAGGCCCGGACCCGCTGAAGCTGGCGAAATGAGGACCTCGTCAGCGTCGTGAGGTGGTCCGGGCGAGTTCGGCATCGAGTCGTCCGATGTGTTCCTGGAACGCGGCGACCGGATCGGGATAGATCGCGGTCAGGCGTGGCAGCAAGGGGCCGGGATTCGGCGTTTCGCGCAGTTGCTGGAGGTAGGCCAGGAGCAGCTTGCGCCCCTCGGGTTTGCCGTTCAGCATGAGGTGGACCCACGCCCAGGCCTCGCGGTATTCCGCCGGCGTCATGTCGGGCACATCCTTGAGCGACTCCAGCCGGGCCAGGTCCGCTTTCTGGGTCATGGGACCATGTCGCAGCAGACGGACGTGTTCGGCGTTGATGCCCTTGAGGTCAACGGGCAGCTCGAAGTACTCGGCCAGGCCCTCGTCCAGCCACAGGGGCACCTCGCGCAGGGAACTGTGCAGCAGGGCATGCGTCGACTCGTGCCGTAGATCCTGGGCCAACCGCTCGGTGCGGTAGGTGTAGATGAGCAGATCCTCCCGCGAACCGATTACGCGCTGTTGACGCACGAACAGGGCGCGCCGGGTCGGCAGATTCTTGTGATGCTGATTCAGGTAGGTCGTGTAGCGCTCCCGGTCGTCGAACACGAAAACCTGGATGACGGCGTTGGACGGCGGCAGTTCCAGGCCGCGCGCGACGCGGTCGCGAAGTCGGCCGAGGTCTTCGAGGAGGCCCTTCTCCTGTTGCAGGTCGAAATCGCTGAAGAAGATGGTCTGCTGGCCGCGATGGGTGAACTTCGTCGGAGCCACGGAGCGCGGCCCGGTCGAGGTCAGGTCGGCCCGCGGATCGAAGCGTGGCGAGATGTTGAAGCCGAGGTCGAAGGAGCGGCAGCCGATCACGAGAAAGACCGCCAGCGACAGTGCGCCGAGTACGAATCGGAGCAGAGCCCGGCTCGCCCTGTGTCGATCTGGTTGTGGCATACATCCCCCTCCCCTGGGTCCCCTCCGCGGGCGGCGCAGGGTGCCCGACTGTAACGAGCGGGGTCGGGAGAAACAATGTCAGGTTTTCGTTCCCGGCGAGCGTGGGGCGTCAGCCCCATGAGTGTCTTCGTCCGGAAAGAAGATCATGGGGCTGACGCCCCACGCTCGCCGAAAACGGCTCCCTCAATGCAACGGCCGACCGCTCCGCAGGTTTCGGGCCACCTTCGCCGCCGTCGCCTCGGCGATGCCGCGCCAGTACGCCTTCCACACCATCGCATCCTGGCCGCGCTCGCCCAGGTACGCCTTCAGAAACCGCAGTTTGGTCGTCGTTGAGACCAGCGGATGCGCCCGGAAACTCGCATGAAGTCGGGCCAGGTTCTGAATCTTGCGTCGTTGGCCCAGGCGGCGCTGTTGCCGCAGGCCCACCAGGTCGATCAGCCAGACGTGATCGCTCCCAACCCGGCCGCTCGGCGGCTCGCCCGTCTGGGACTTGTCCGTCCGTGGCATCACCCACGGCTTCGGCGAAACCAGGATGTTCGTCGCCTTGAGGTCGCGATGCGACAGGCGATAACGATGCAAGCGGGCCACCACGTTCGCCAGTTGCAGCGTGACGGCCCGTAGACGTTCCTCACGCTCCACCTCGGGAACGCACCGCAGGTGATCCGCATGAGCGAGAAGATCGCGAGCCTCCGGGATGAACTCGGTCAGCAGATAGCCCTCACGCGGCAGCGTCAGCCAGGTTCGATGCAGCATCAGCAAGGGCTGTGGCGTCGGCAGGCCGCGCAAGCGGAGAGCGTGGCCCAGCACCCATGAACGCAGCGCCGCCGTCGGCCGAAACAGCGCCGTCCACGGATCGCTCCAGGTCGTCACCGCGAACCGCTTCCAGAGCAGCGGCTGCCCCGCTGCCGACACCACCGCCACCCGGGCCGAACGCGAGTCCTTCAGTCGTCGCGCTCCCTCGGTATCGAACAACGCATCCGGATCGCGCAGGATCTGCTCGACCAGGTCGGCCGGAAGCTGCGTGCTGGCATGACCCCGCGCGTTCGGACCACGCACGCGCCGGAAGTAGCGGTTGGAGCCCAGGCAGCGCCGATCCAGGCTGCGCCAGAACTGAAGACAGGACGCCAGCGACGCACGCTCCAGGGTCCGTTCGCGTGATCCGGGCGAGGCCGGCGGAAGCGGCTGAGTTCGTGCCGTCTCGTAGGCGCGCCAGAAACGCAGGCGATCGGTGCGGCCCGAGCGCAGCAGGAACCACCGGTTCAGCATCGCCAGGTTGGTCTGGCAGGTGGTCCAGTCGAGCGGCGATCGCAATCGGCTGTCGAGCAGGTCGATCAGGTAGAGGCTCGGCTCGTTCTCCGCGTCGAGCGTCAGCAGTACGTTGCCCGGATGCAGGTCATGATGCAGGATGCCGCCGTCGTGCATGCGGGCGATCAGCTGACCCAGTTCCCGCGCCAGTCGCTGGCGGATCAGGGTCGCCAGTCGGCGTTCGAGCAGCGGCATCTCGTTCTCGAGGAACCACGCCAGCGAGCGCGTTCCGGGCAGAGTGCGCGTCAGCAGGTAGCTCGCTCCGGGGCGGTTGGGTACCTCGCCCAGAGCGACCGGTTCGATGGTTGGCACGCCGCGACTCGCCACCTCGCGGGCCCGGTCGTATTCCATCCGCGCCTTGCTCGGTCGGACCAGTTGGCGCAGCAGAGCCCGGGCGTCGTTCATCGGGTAGAATTTCAGGTGGAAATCGAGCTGCGGCAGCGTCACCCGGTAGAGCATCCGGTGCGGCGCGCGCTTGAGAACCTGCACCCCACCGGCGGCTTCCCACTCGGCCAGACGCAGGCCATTCGCGTCGAGCAGCCAGCTCAGGTCGCCACGCTCGGCGAGAGTGGGGGCAACCTGCCAGTGAAACCCGCCACGCTCCAGCGTGATCGGTTCGCCCATCGCCGCCTCCTATCCAGCCCGCCTCTGGTTCTGCTCCAGCCCCGCCAGCAGGTCGAGCCAGGCGGCCGCTCCCGCCTTGACGCTGTAGTGACGTTCGAGATGAGCCCGTCCGGCCTGGCCCATCCGTTGTCTCAGGGCCGGGTCGGCCGCCAACCTCCGGAGGGCGTCCACCCACTCCGCCTCGCTCGTCACCAGGAAGCCCGTCTGGCCGTGCCGGACCATCTCGCGATGCACTCCGACCGGGTTGGCGACCACCGGCAGCCCGGCAGCCATGTACTGAAGGATCTTCAGCCCGCACTTGCCCCGGCTCCAGTCGTCCTCGGGAACCCACGAGATGCCCACGTCCGCCGACGCGATCTCGGCCGCCTCGGTGTCGCCGTGCCAGGCCACCGGCACCACGGGCAGGCGCTGGAACGACGGAAAGCGATCGCAGACGATCTTGAGTTCCGCTCCGGGCACCTGCTCGCCGATCGTCTCCAGCAGTGGCCGGACCTGTTCGAGGCCCTGGAGCGTACTGGACGAACCGACCCAGACGAGCTGCACGCCCTGCCGCTGCGTCACCCTCGGCGAGTAGTTCGCCTGCTCGACGCAGGTGGGGATGACCGCGACCGGCACCTCCGGAGCCGCTCGGTTCGCCTGCCCGGCCAGCCAGGCATTGCCGGCGATCACCGCATCGCAGCGGCGCACCAGGGCCGCGAACCGTCGCCAGCGGCGGGGATGGTGCAGGCCCCGTGGCGAGTACGAGTCGCGCAGGAAGACGGCGTCATCGAGATCGAACAGGAGTCGGCCGACGCTCTGACGGAGCAGCCACGTCTCCCAGAAGGGCAGCAAGCGGCGCTGGAGCAGGACCGCCGCTTCGCGCAGCCGGCGAAACAGGTGCCAGCGTGACCACCAGGCTTTCGGCAACGGCTCCAGAGTCAGGGTGTGACCGGCTCGCTCCAGATGGGGGCGAAACGCCTCGATCCGGTAGCGGCAGCAGACGTGATCGATCGACTCGACCAGCGCGACGAGGTGCATGGTCCGGGACCCTCCTGGTCCGAAAGCCGTCCGTGTCATGGGGCCGGTCAGTTCTTGCGTCGGTTGGCCATCTCCCGGCGCAGGTCACGTTTCGTCTCGGCTTCCTTCTGCGACGCGCGTTTGTCGTGGAGCTGCTTCCCCCGACCGATGGCGATCTCCACCTTGGCCCGACCGTTCTTGAAGTAGATCTTCAGCGGGATCAGCGTCAGGCCCTTCTGCGATGCCTTGCCGCAGAACTTGTCGATCTCGCGTTTGTGGAGCAGGAGCTTGCGGGGACGGCGCGGCCTGTGGTTGAGCTTGTTCCCCATTGTATATTCGGGGATCTCGCTGTTGATCAGCCAGAGTTCGTTGTCCTCCAGCTTGGCGTAGGCGTCCTCGATCATGGCCAGGTTTTCGCGCAGGCTCTTGACCTCGGTGCCGGTCAGCACCAGGCCGCACTCGAGCTTGTCGAGGATCTCGTATTCGTGCGTGGCGCGGCGGTTTCGGCAGACGATCTTGATCTCATCCTGGCCGCCGGCCTCCTTCTTCCTGGCCATGGGTAGTCACCTCAACCCCATCGTAGCGTGAAGCCCGGCGCGCAGGCAAGGGCTCCTGGCGCGGCGACGGCTCACGACACGTTCGGCACGGCTTCGGCCATCTCGTAGGTTCGGCCGTTCGTCTCGCCGTTGCGGTTGCGGAGCGACAGCTGGTAGAGTTCCTCGCCGGATCGCGTGGGATAATCTCCCGTCAGGCAGGCCTGGCACAGGCGGCTGCGATCCAGGTCAATGCAGCGGGCCACGGCTTCCAGCGGCAGGTAGAACAGGCTGTCCGCTCCGAGGTCCGACGCCATCCGGTTCTGCTCCTCGACGGTCGGTCTGGCTCCGGCCAGGTATTTGGGCGCGAACAGTTCGCGCACCGTGGACATGTCGATGCCGTAGAAGCACGGAGCCACGATCGGCGGACAGGCCACCCGGACGTGGATCTCCTTCGCTCCGCCACGGTCACGCAGGTCGCGCAGCAGGGTCTGCATCGTCGTGCTGCGGACGATCGTGTCCTCGATCAACAGGACGCGCTTGCCTTCCAGGACCTCTCGTAGCGGCGTGTACTTCAGCTGCACCCGCTCGGCCCGGTTCTGCCCCTCGATGAACGTTCGGCCGACGTAGCGATTGCGCATCAGTCCCTCGACCGAGCGCAGACCCAGAGCGTAGGCCATCGCGTCGGCGGCGGCCTTGCCGGTATCCGGCACGGGGACGACGACCGTGTCGGAGTCCAGGGGCACGCGGTTGAGTTCGCGTTCCTGCCGGGCCAGTTCCTGCCCCAGCGATGCTCGGGCCAGGTAGACGCTGCGATCGTCCAGGGTGCTGCCCACGTTGGCGAAGTAGATCCACTCGAAGAAGCAGTGGGCCGTCCGTCGCCGTGAGGCGAACCGCTCGCGGCGAATGCGGCCATCCTGGATCAGGATCATCTCGCCCGGTTCCAGCGAGCGAGTCTCCCGGAAGCCGAGGTTCGTCAGGGCCACGCTCTCGCTGGCCGCGGCGAAGAGATTGCCCTCCTGCGCGTAACAGAGTGGCCGAAAGCCCAGCGGATCACGCAGGACGACCATGTCGCCCATGGCGTTGAGGAACACCAGGTTGTACGCCCCGTCGAACTGCTCGGTCAGCCGGCCGAACACCTCGATCAGGTCCGGCCGATCGTCGCCGCACTGACTCAGCTCGTGGCTGAGGTAGTGCATGATGATCTCGGTGTCGGTGTTGCGGATGAGGTGGTAATCGGTCTGGGTGAGGAGTCGATCGCGGAGTTGATGGTAGTTGGCGAGTTGGCCGTTGAAGGCGAAGGCGAACCATTTCCATTTACAACCGTGGTGTCGCTCGAAGGGCTGGGCGTAACTGCGGTCGTTGGCTCCACAGGTGGCATAGCGGGTATGCCCGATGGCCGCTCGACCGGCGAACTCCCGCATCAGGTTCTCGTACTTGGCCTGATGGCTGAGACGGAACGCCTCGATGACGGTGCCGATCTGCTTGTAGGTGTCGAGGATCTTGTCGCGTTCGGGAGAGAAGGTGGCGAAGCCGGCCGCCAGTTGCCCGCGGTTTTGCAGGTCGAGCAGCATGCGCGGCATCAGGCGTGAAACCTGTTCCGGCCCGGCCAGTGGAGCCAGGCGCGCTGGCGTCCCGGGCAGGTGATAGATGGCGGCGATGCCGCATTCGTGATGCAGTTCGTCCATGCGCTTGTGGTCCTGCCAGGGGAGAACTCTGGGATCTCGCAGCCGGAAGGCGAATCCCTGTTAAAGTATAGATCCACACGGGGATTGCAACAAGGAGCCAGACCAGGCAGCCTCTCCGATATCCGGGTCGCAAGGCCGCGTCGCCGACCGAGATGGCGCATCTTCTCCAGTTTTTCAGCGGAATCGCGCTCGTAATCCGCGCAACCGGCAAAAACGTGACCTAGAGTTGCGCCAGCCACGAGAAGCCACCGCCAGGGGATTCGCCATGCGCGTTCGATCCTTGAGCCGATCCTCCCGGACCACCCCACGACGCGGGGTGGCCGCGGTCGAGTTTGCCGTCATCTTTCCCTTCCTGCTGATCCTGCTGTTCGGCATCTGGGAGATGGGGCGCTTCCTGGACGCGCAGATGCTCCTGGAAGGAGCCGTCCGCGAAGGGGCGCGTCAGGCCGCCGCCGGGGCGCGTCGTGACCCGAACACCACGGAACTGACCTACATCTACGCCGCGCCGACGCCCGGACAGACCGACGTCGAGACCTGCGTGAAACGCTGGCTAGCGCGTTCTGGCGTGAATACCGCGAACGTGCTGGTCACCTTCGAGAACCTGAGTAACACCGCACCCGTTGCCCCGTACACGAGCAAGGTGAACCCATTCGAGGCCAATCGCCTCGACCAGTTGCGCGTTACGGTGTCGATCCCGTACGACGACATCCGCTGGAGCCCGACTCAGTTTTACATGCAGTTCACGCAACGGTTGACGGCGTCGGCCCTGGCGTACTCCAACAAGGACGACCCGTTCACGGTCGATCCGACCATTCCGAATAACTGACCGCGAGGAGGTCCGATGATCCGCCGAATGAACTCGCGCCGAAGGAAAGGGGCCGCGATTGTTGAGTTTGCCTTCGTCGCCATCATCTTTTTCATGGTGCTGTTCGGCATCTTCGAGTTCGCCTACCTCATCATGGTCAAGAACATGATGGACAATGCCGTTCGCGAAGGCACCCGCTATGCCTGCGTCAATACCAACGCCGGTTCGGTTCTCACGGATCAAATTCGCGACGTCGTCGATCAACGCATCAAGGTCCTGACCAATCGCATGGTCGGCTACAACAAGAACACCTCGATCGAGATCCGCGCCGTCGATCCGGTGACGGGCAGCCAACTCACCAGTGGCGGGAGCAACGTCGATATCTGGGACACCTCCTTCGGCCAGTTCATCGAGGTGCGGCTTACCGTCCTCTATCGTCCCATCGTGCCCTCGCTGGTGTCCCTGCCAACCACGTTGACACTGACAGCCAACGCCGTCACCAACAGTGAAGCGAATTGATACCGTCCGCTCGGACTGGAGAATCAGGAGTCATAGACAATGATCCGACCTGGAATAGACTCTCGAGCCGGCGCGATCGTCCCGTTGACCGCCATCTGTCTGGTCGCGCTGCTGGGAATGGTAGCATTGTGCATCGACCTGAGCCTGCTGGCTCTGGGCAAGACGCAATGCCAGAATGCCGCCGACATGTCGGCGATGGCCGCCGCTCGAACGCTCGATGGCATTGTGTCCACGAACAACAACATCGCCAACGCCTTCACCAACGGCAAGAACGCGGCCGCGGCCTCTAAGGTACTGGGACAACCGGTTCCCGCCAGCCAGACCACGGTGCGGATCGGCGTTCTCTATTACGACACGTCCACGACCCCGGCGGCCTTCCGCCCCGGATACCTGGTCAATGAAGGTGGATCATATACGCCGCCTTCCGGGAATAACTGGGGGCTGGCCGAATCACGCATTACGGCACCAGTCAACTTTGCCTTCGCGAAGATATTCGGCATCACTTCCATGCCAGTCGAGGCGGTGGCGCAGGCGATTCATCGCCCGCGTGACGTGGCCATCGTGATGGACTACTCCGGATCGATGGCCTACGACAGTTACATGGCCCGGCCGCGATCGGGTAGTTCGAGCAATCCGCCGTATTCCTCTCTCAACAACGACACCCGCGTGCCGCGGTTCGGTCATTACGATGCCAATACGCCGGCCGATTCGAATTCGACCTATCCGCCCTACGCCCAGGCTGGCCTGGTTAATTCGGAGTTGGGAGGTTCGCTGTCGGGAGATTACGTGCGGACGGATACTCAGGAAATCCTCCGTATCGGCAACCAGACCAGTCAGACCGCGGCCGGTAATCCGATCACCGAGGATTTCTACACGACGACCGGTACCGGATCCTCGGTCAAGGCGTTCGTCGGAGGTTCGGCCGTCACTCCAGTGTCGGCCTTCGATGCCAGTGGTTTCCCAACCGCTATTCCGAACTGGACCGGAGGACTGGGAGATCGACCGCCGTTCACGAACACCACCAGTGACTGGAATGTCTGGCCGACCGGTTCGTCTTTCTCCTACTCGCCTGGTACGACGTATCTGAAGAATGCAGCAGAATTCTCTCAGCCCTACCTGGATTCCTCGACACCCAACGCCCGAGTGATCGCCTGTCCAACGTTGCCGCGACCGGAAATCGAAACTCCGGGCAGCAACAATCTCTATCCGAGTAGTGTGGCTGGCTTCACGTATGGCCCGGGTTACTGGGGCAAGACCTTCTTCACCTGGCCGCCCGTGATGGACGCTACCGCCAATCCCGTGGTCAGCGCGGACGCGACCGATACAAACGCCGCCATTCTTGACTGGCGGCAGCGCTTCTTCTGGGCTGTCCGCAGCGACGGCAGTGGCAAGAAACGCCTGGACGACAACCTGCTTTTGTACGAAAGTGATGGCTCGACCCGTCGGCCGACCGTGACCTACACCGACCCGGATGGCCTGGGCTGGAAGTGGCAACCGAATTACGAGGCGATCCTCTACTGGTTGAAGAACACCGGGCCCAATCCCTTCCCGGGCAACATCCGATCCGGCCGACTGCTCTACTACGACGCCATCCCCGACACGGTCGCGGACAGCAGCAGCAACATGGACCAACTCTTCTGGAAGGAGTACATCGACTGGGTCGTTGGTTTCCAGGGGTGGGAGAACACCGGCACCTACGGCATGCGCCTTCTGTCCGGATATGGTGACGATTTCAGCTGGGCGACTTCCTCGTCTCCGGCGCAGGTCAGCGCCAGGCCGGGAGACTGGCACGAGATTGGACGGTTGTATTCGTCCTACAGTCGAGGCCTTTCTGCCGGATCGTCTATTCGTGTGAAGACGGCGTCGTATTCCAACACGAGCGCCAACATGTTGAACTGGGTTCCACCGGTTGGGTCTCAGATCCGGTTTAACTCGGCGACGAGCGGCACGATTTACACGATTGACAGTGTCACCACCACGACCAACCCGTGGCGGATCACGCTGAACGAGAAACTCACTTCCAGTATCAGTAGCGGGCAGAAGATTTACATGTCGGCCACCCCGGCCTCCATGAACTACACCGACAATCCGTATCGACCGAAGCATCGCTTCTGGTTTGGTCCGCTCACGTTTGTCGATTTCATCTGGAACGATTTCGACTCGAGCAAATGGCGCAGTTGGCGACCGGGGACCTGTCACGAGGCCCCGATGTGGGTCCTCAAGACGGGCATCCAGGCCGCGCTGGTCGATATCGAGAAGAATCATCCCAACGACTGGGTCAGTCAGATTTATTTTTCCGTCCCGAAGGGGTCGGCCAATGACGGCGACAATTCCCATCGGTTCAACCGACCGCGTGGCCCACTGGGCAAGAACTACGACTACATGAAGAATGCCCTCTGGTATCCTCCCTCAGTCATTCAGAACGACGGGAGTTTGCTCGCCCAGTCGGGTTCGGGTGGTGAATTCCGCCCCTACACGAGCAGTTTCGGTATCGATCAGCGCTATCGAGAAGCCCCCTACGCCTCGGGTGGCACCTGTCCCATGTGGGGATTCACGCTGGCTTACAACCAGTTTAGCAGCAACTCCAGCCTGCTCAACTTCGATAGTGGTCAACCGGTCGGTATGGCCGGCGGACAGGGCCGACTCGGGGCCCGCAAACTGGTGATCTTCGAGACCGACGGCGTGCCGAACCACACGGCCACGGCGGGCTTCAGTAACAACGGCGTGGGCCAGTCCTACTTCACCTGTCGGATGCCGAGCGAGTATCCGTCTGTTTCGAGTCGGGGCAACATGGACACGACCACCATCCGTGAGACGTATCGTATCGTCCGTACCATCTGCGACAACGCCAGTGGGGACACCAGCGGCTCTGTCCAGGCCTATATCGACACCTCGACGACGGAGACGATTGCCCGGGCAACCGGCCGACCCGGTTACGCGACGTCAAATCGACCCGTCCTCGTCCACTCCCTGGCGTTCGGCGGCCTGTTTGAAAGCACCTCGTCACTGGCTCCGCAGTGCCTGGGTTTCTTGCAGTCGGTCCAGACCTTCGGCAACACCCAGACCAGTTCCACCACGCCACTGGCCAACTACAAGGTCATCATCGGCACCAGTGACGAACGCATCGACAAGATCAAGACCGCGTTCACGATCATGATGCAGGACGGCGTGCAGATCTCCCTGTACAAGTGACGTGATCCTGACAATCCGCGCAGCCCCGGCCTTCGTCGCAGATGGCCGGGGCTTCTTCGTTGGATTGTTTGCTTTCTTCCGCAACGTCTTGCATCCTTTTCTCGTCACCAGTTCTCAGCGGGGAGGTTACGCTCGTGCCATCGGGTGAAGCCCTGGTCGAATTTCGTGGCGTCTCCAAGACGTATTCCGATCCCTGGTCGCGAGGCGTCGTCGCCGTTCGGGATGCATCGATCCGCATTGGGGTCGGCGAGGTCTTCGGCCTGCTCGGTCCGAACCGGGCCGGCAAGACTACCCTGGTCAAGATGCTCCTGTCTCTCTGTCGGCCGACCTCCGGCGAGATCCAGCGACTGGGCCGGCCGTATTCGGATCGCCAGACCCTGGCCCAGGTCGGCTACGTCCACGAGAATCACGCGTTTCCGAAGTATCCGACCGCCCGCAATCTCCTGGAGTTCTACGGTGCCCTGTCCTTCGTCCCGGAGGACGTTCTCAAACCGCGCATCTCCGCTCTGCTCGAACGAGTCGGCCTGGCCGATCGCGGTGATGAACCGATTGCCCGTTTCAGCAAGGGTATGGTCCAGCGACTCGGCATCGCTCAGGCTCTGATCAACGAACCGCGCCTACTCGTCCTGGACGAACCGACCGAGGGCCTCGACCTGTCCGGCCGGGTGATGCTCCGTGAGGTCGTCAGCGAGGTCGTTCGACGCGGCGGCGGCGTCTTGCTGGTTTCTCACGTCCTCTCGGAGATCCAGCAACTCTGTACGCGGGTGGCCGTCCTCGTGCGCGGGCAGGTGGTTCACCAGGGTACGCTGGCCGACCTGCTGGCAGCCGACAAGGGGCGGGAACCGCGCTCGCTGGAAACGGCCTTGACGCACCTGTATCAGCAAGATCGGAAGAGTGACGCATGAGAGCCCCGGAAACGATCTACACGCTTCGCTGGCTCGTCCGCGACACGTTCCGCCAGGCCCGGGCTTCCGGCATCTTCTGGCTGATGCTGGTCGTCACCCTGATGTGTACGGCCGTCTGCCTGTCGGTCTCCATTCGCGGTGACGTGCCGCTGTCATTCCAGGGAGAGAACGGCATCGACGCGGTCCATCGCGAGGACGTTCGCAAGACCGCCGCCCTGGTGGCCGGGATCTTCGGCAACGGTGCGACAGGCCAGGCGGTCGGAACCATGCAGGTTGCTCCCACGCTGGGCTCGCCCTACGTCACGTCCTACCGCCAGGTTGCCGCCGCTGTTCGCGAGGGCATTCCCATCGTCCAGGGAGAACTGTCGCTCGGCTTCGGTGCCTTTCCCGCGATCGAGATCAATCGTGGTCGGGAAGAGGTCGTGCGGACCTTTCAGTTTCAGTTGGTCGGCTGGGTGGCCGACGCCTTCGGCCTGCTGCTCGCCCTGGTCTGGACGGCCGGCTTTCTGCCGACCTTCGTCGAGCCCTCGTCCGTGAGCGTGTTGCTGGCCAAGCCGGTGCCGCGCTGGTCGCTGCTGTCGGGCAAGGTGCTCGGCGTCCTGGTCTTCGTCGCCTTCCAGGTGCTGCTGTTCATCACCCTGACCTGGCTGGCTCTGGGGCTGCGAACGGGCGTCTGGATCGCGAGTTACTGGGCCTGCGTGCCGCTATTGCTGATCCACTTCGCCGTCTTCTTCAGCTTCTCGGCCATGCTCGCCGTGGCCACGCGCAGCACGGTCGTCTGCGTCTTTGGCTCGATCTTCTTCTGGCTGATCTGCTGGGCCATGAACTACGGCCGGCATGCGATCCTGCTCCAGCCGGAACTCAGCGCCCTGGGTGGCGTGTCGCACTTCCTGGTCGAGACGGGTTACTGGATTCTGCCCAAGCCGCTCGATTTCCATCTCGTGCTGATGCATTCCATCGGTGCCCAGACCGACTTCGTGGACGTTCTCAACGTCAGCAAACTGGAGCAGGTCGGCGGCTGGTTGCCAGGTCTGTCTCTGCTCGCCTCGGTGCTGGCCGGCATCGTGCTGCTGGCCGGAGCGTCCTACGAGTTCGTGACCCGGGATTACTGAACCCATCCGCGCGGGCGAACTTCATCGAGTCGAGGCAGACAGGAGGGCCATCCGGGGGGTAGAATAGCAAGGCTCTCCCTGGATACCCTGTCGGCCTCGAGGATGATTCATGGTCCCGCAACCGTCCCGCGCCGTGCAGGATTACCTCAAGGCCATCCATGCCCTGGAAGGAGCCGAGCGGCAGGTCTCGCCGGTGGAGATCGCCAATCGTCTGGGTGTCCGCGCGCCGTCGGTGACCGGCATGCTCAAGCGTCTGGCGGAGGCCGGCTGGATCGAGTACGAATCCGGCAAGGGCGCACGATTGACGGCCGAGGGGATCGCCGAGGCACGCCGCGTCATTCGCCGACACCGGCTCGTCGAACTCTTCCTGACCCGCGTTCTCGGCCTGGACTGGAGCGAGGTCGATGTCGAGGCCGAGGCGCTGGAACACGCCATCTCGCCCCGTCTGGAACAGGCCATCGCCGCCCACCTGGGCGAACCGCTGGAAGATCCGCACGGGCACCCCATTCCGACCAGTGCCGGCGAAATCGCTCGCCGTTCGCTCCGGCCCCTGCGCGACTTCCGTGCCGGCCAGCGCGTGCTGATTCGTGAGGTTCGCGACGATTCACCCGAACGACTGCGTCGCTGGCAGGCTCTGGGCCTGATCCCCGGAGCAGTGGTCGAGGTCCTGTCGCATCAGCCGCTGGACGATCTCTTCGAGGTCCGCGTCGGCAGCCAGGTCCACCCGCTGGGCAGCGAGGGGCTCTCGGGCCTGCTCGGCGAACTCGTTCCCGGCTCACCGCCGGCCGTGTGATGTCACAGCGTTAGCACTGCCGCCAGGACGAGCATGCGCAGGAACGGATTGCCCGTCTCCTCTCCCGCACCGAAGTTCATCCGCCGCCCTGCCCTGTCGCGTCTCTCGGTGGCCAGCAACGGCCCGTCGATCAGGTGATAGACCGCGCCGTCGCCGCTGGCCAGCCGCCAGGCGACCGGCCCGCCATACGGTGACAGCAGAGCGTCCGACTGGACCGAGCCGACGTGAAGATCGTCGGCGTCGTGGAGGTGATAGCGGCGACGCAGTGTCCAGGCCCGACGAATGCGGAGCAGCAACGGCGCATCGTCGTATTCGCGCACCTCCAGCATCGCCGGGGTGAACCACGAACCGGGCAGCCAGTCGGCCTGGCCCAGCAGCGGGCCCTCGGGAGCCGACCGGATCAGGATCGAGCCGTCCGGACGCGGCGAGGTCAGCCAGAGTTGGTGATGTTCAAGCATGCCGGGATTCAGGGATGGACAGAACTTCCGTGGGCCCGATCGTGGGTAGTTTTTCCCTCGCAGGTTTGCGTCACCGGGGGGGGAAAGCTACAGTTCGACAACGAGGAACGGCGAGACGGATCGCGGTAACTCGATACGAGGTCCAGGGATGCAAACCATCACTCTGGGCATCGCCACCCTGGCGATCGCCACACTGTATTACATCTGGCGCATCTACCGCGAGGTCAAGTGCCATCGCGAACAGGTGCTGCGGGAACGGGTCGCCTTCATGCTCTGGAACGCGGCCCTGCGGCGTGAGGAGACGCACACTCCCTCCGCTGGCCAGACGGCGGACTGAGGAGACCCGATGGTCGTGAGTCATCCGTTGCTGCCCGCCGGCGTTCGGTAGCTGGCGGGCTCCATCCCTCGCGATTGCGAGGGGGCATCCTCCACCGAGACAGAAGTCCCCATCGTGGCTTGCCACGGTGGGGCTTCTGTTTTTGGTCTGCCGTTCTCGCGACTGCATGGTTGACCGGCAGCAATCAGCCGTTACAGTGAGGGAGGTTCTCTCACCCTCCCCGCGATGGGGTCCATCGGAGAAAGCAACATGACACTGAATCGGCGCGACTTCCTTCGCGACGGAGCAGCTCTGGCGGCGCTGCTGGCCAGCACGCAGGATCTGCCAGCCGTCCAGCCGCAATCGACCCGACCCGTCCAGCCGAGCGACCAGCTCCGCGTCGCCGTCATCGGCTGCGGCGGTCGTGGCGGCTCCCACCTCAGCGGCTTTGCCGGCAAGCACGGCTGCGTCGTCAACACCGTCTGCGACGTCGATGAAGCCGCTGGCGATCGAGCCATCAAGGCCGTCGATAAGGCCCAGAGCAAGAAACCGGTTTACGTCAAGGATCTTCGCCGCATCCTCGACGACCCCGAGGCACGTCTACGTCGAGAAGCCGGTCAGCCACAACGTCAGCGAGGGCCGACGCATCGTCGAGGCCGCTCGCAAGTACAACAAGATCTGCCAGACCGGCACGCAGAGCCGCTCCAGCACCGGCATGCGGGCCGCGATCGATTTCATCCACGCCGGCAAGATCGGCAAGGTGACCCTGGCTCGCGGTCTGTGCTACAAGCTGCGTGGCTCGATCGGCAAGGTCGATGGACCACAGAAGCCGCCCGCGTCGGTCGATTACGATCTCTGGTGCGGCCCCGCACCGATGGATCCGATTATGCGGAAGCGCTTCCACTACGACTGGCACTGGATCTGGAACTACGGCAACGGCGACCTCGGCAACCAGGGCATCCACGAGATGGACAAGGCCCGCTGGGGCCTGAACAAGAACGAGCTGCCGAAGTCGGTCATCAGCCTCGGCGGTCGCTTCGGCTACATCGACGACGGCCAGACGGCCAACACGCAGATCTGCGTCTTCGACTACGGTGACTCTCAGCTCATCTTCGAGGTGCGCGGTTTGTCGTCGAAGAGCCCCTATCCCGGCAAGGAGAGCCCCAAGACCCAGGCCCGGCCGACGCCGTTCGTCGGCAACGTCTGGTACGGCACGGAAGGCATGGTCGTCTGTCCGAGCTACACCGGCGGCGTGGCCTACAACAACGACGGCGAGGTCATCAAGAAGTTCAGCGGCCCGGAGGAACACTACGCCAACTTCATCAAGGCCGTCCGCAGTGGCAAGAAGGAGGATCTCAACGCCGACATCCTCGAGGGACACCTGTCCAGCGCCCTGTGCCACCTGGGCAACGTCAGCTACCGACTCGGCACCCTGGTGCCGTTCGTCAAGCAGACGAACGCACTGGGTGACAACAAGGAGGCAGTGGCCACCTTCCAGTCGATGCAGGATCATCTGAAGGATCACAATCTGAAGCTGAACGAGATGGAGTACTATCTCGGCAAGAAGCTGATGATCGATCCGAAGACGGAGACGTTCATCGGCGACGAGAAGGCGAACCTGATGCTGACTCGGCCGTACCGCAAGGGCTACGAGGTGCCGGCGAAGATCGGGTAAGCGGAAGGCTGGCGAGCCCCCCGCGAAAGCGGGGGGAGGCTGGCGAGCCCCCCGCGAAAGCGGGGGGAGTTCACGCCCTGTAAACTCCCCCCACTTTCGTGGGGGGCTCGCCAGACTTTCGTCGGGGGCTCGCCAGACTTTCGTCGGGTCAGATCATATCCAGGCGGCGTTTCGTCGAGCGTCGCTTGTTGCACTCGGCGCAGATGCCGCGCAGGATGAGTGTGTGCCCGGCCGCGTTGAAACTGTGCCGCTGACAGACCTCGCGCAAGGCCGCCTCCAGTTCCGGGCTCTGGAACTCGATCATCTTCTGGCACTCGTCACAGTGCATGTGATCGTGGGCCGGGTAGCCGTAGTCATGCTCGTAGTACGTTCGCGGCCCCAGTTCCAATCGGCGAAGTAGGCCCGCATCGACGAGTTTCGTCAGGGTCCGGTACACGGTCGCCCGGCTGATCTCCAGGCCGGCTTCCTTCATGGCGTCGATCAACTGGTCAGCGTCAAAGTGATGGTGCTGGCTGAAGATGTACCGCACCATGTCGCGCTGCTGATCGGTAAAACGCTGCGGTCGCGGACGGCTCGCGAGGTATTCGCGAAACTTGTCCTCGGGGGTCTGCGACACGGCAACGGCAGGCAGCGTCACGCGGCTCTCCTTCAATCGCGGCAACAAACGCAACGGTGCGTGGAAAGACGAGAGCCCTCGCCGAGCGGCCAGCCCGACGAGGTGCGAGGCCCCGTTCCGCGGGGCCTCGCTTCATTATAGCGAACCGGCCGGGCTTTCCCAGCGGGTTCAATCCTGCTCGAGGCGGCTCAACAGACGATCGAGCGCCTGCTCCATCTTCTCCGGTGTGTCATAGGTGCCCTCCGCGATCTGCCGGCGCACCCGAGCCACCAGTTCGTGACGAATCTCCCGATCCTTGCGCGACTTCCAGTTGCGCTTCCGCTTCGAGATCGGACCAGCCAGACAGACAGGACCATGGCGGTGCATCGTTCACTCTCCCCCGTCGCGTCGGCCACAGAAACCCCGCGACGAGCCAGTATAACGGGTTCGACTTGTTTCCGACAACCCAACAGGCCGCAAAGACAGGACCTGGCGACCTGGTCGTGGAGGGTTCTCTCGACCCTGGCGAGGCCAGCGGTTAGAAGGATTCTCCGATCCTCCTCCACCGGCGAGGTACTGTTCGTCTGAGCACCTCAACCCCTCCACTACCAGTTATCGGAAGGCTTTGGGCGCAGGTTCAGGAAAACCGCTGGAAGGTCAGCGAAGACACGTTGCCTCAACTGTCGTGGGAACCTGGAATGCCTGGGACGACGCGGGAACGACCTGGGATCAGGACGCGGAAGAGGCGCAGTGTAGGGAACCGGGCGGGTCAGTTGGGTTGGCAGGGCCGATGCGAGGCACAGCGCTTGACCATGCGCAGGACATTGCCGCGATCGGGACGGGCGCAGGTGGTCAGTTCGTCCATCAGTCGCCGCATCAGGAAGACGCCGCGACCGCCGATGCGCAGCTCGGCCGGATCGAGGAACGGCACCTGGGCGATGTCGAACGGCTCTCCCTCGTCGTGGAGCTGGATCTCGATCCGGTCGGGGTGCAGAAAGCAGAGGATCTGGATCGGTAGATCCGTCTTGCCCTGGTGAGCGTGGCGGATGACGTTGTTCATCGCCTCGTCCGTGGCCAGGACGACGGCGTGGGTGGTGTTCTCGTCGAAGCCACCGACCCGGCAAACGCCTTCCACGAAGGCCCGCGCCAGGGCGAGCAGATGGAGATCGCTGTGGATGGTCAGCGTCCAGGGAATCGCCTGGGCCATGGTGTGCCTCCCAAAGCCTGGCTGGAGCCGGCGTTCCGTTCATCCCATGCTTTTATTCTAGCAGCCTCGACTCGTTATCTCAAGTCGGGGTCGCGCCGACGGGAACGGTCGTCCCGGCCAGTCGGCGGATCGCCCGCGCGACCGTCTCGGCCTGAGCGCGGGAGACGTCCAGGTGGGTACAGGCACGCAGCTGCGTTCGGCTCGCGGGGTAGAAGAGAATCCCTTCTTCCTTGAAGCGGGCGGCCAGGTCGGCCGGGGTGCCCAGGCGGGGATCGACGCGAATCCAGAGGATGTTCGTATCGACCTGCGGCGGCGTGAGTTCGAGGCCCGGCGTCGCCTCGACGGCGCGGGCGATCACCTGGGCATTGGTGTGATCCTCGGCCAGACGCTCGATGTGATGGTCGAGCGCGTACAGCGCCCCGGCGGCGAGGATACCGGCCTGACGCATGGCTCCGCCGAAGAGTTTGCGGGCGAACCGGGCCCGTGCGATCAACTCGCGTGGACCAGCGAGAGCGGAGCCGACCGGGGCACCGAGGCCCTTGCTGAAGCAGACCGAGACGGTGTCGAACGAGGCGGCCCAGGTGGCGGCCGGCGTGCCCGTGGCGACGATGGCGTTCCAGAGCCGGGCACCGTCCAGGTGCATGGCCAGGCCGGCGGCGTGCGCCCACGTTCCGATCTTCTGAATCTCGGCCAGGGGATAGATTCGGCCGCCGCCGCGGTTGTGCGTGTTCTCCAGGCAGACGAGCCGGGTGCGAACGAGATGCTCGTTGATCGGCCGGACCTGGTCCTGGAGCTGGCTCAGGCTCAGGATGCCGGAGTTGCCGGGGAACGTGTGGCAGGTGACACCGGACAGCACCGCCGGGCCGCCGGCCTCGTAGACGTGAATGTGGGCGTTCTCGTCGATGAGGATTTCGTCGCCGGGCCGGGTGTGGACCCGGACGGCGATCTGGTTCGACATCGTCCCGGACGGGACGTAGAGGGCCGCCTCCTTGCCGAGCAACTCGGCAACGCGAGCTTCGAGGCGGTGGATGGTCGGGTCTTCGCCCCAGACATCGTCGCCGACCTCGGCCGCGGCCATGGCGGCCCGCATGCCGGGCGTCGGACGGGTGATGGTATCACTGCGCAGGTCGATGAGTTCCATAGTCAGGGGCTCTGCTTGTTTTCGAGGAACCAACGGTCGCCGATTTTCTTCATGTAGACGCTTCGATTCGCGATCGACCTTGTCGAGAGCAGGGCGAGGTCCTCGGCGGTTCGCCATTCGCCTTCCTTGACCAGGCGGTTCAGCAGCTTGACGGTGCCCGGATCGAGCCGGGCCGTGGTGTCGGCCAACTGTTCAGAGAAATTGCCGTCGTAGAGCCGCTTGACCCGCTCATCGACGAACGTCGGATTCGCCAGCTGGGCGACGAGATAATCGATGCGTTTGCTGTCGATGGCCTTGATGACGGACGCGAGCGTCTCCTGCGGCGTCGCCTGGGGAAAGGTCTTCAGGTCCAGGGGGATGCCGTAACGCTTCGTGTCCCGGGCGAGGAGGACGGTCGGAAGGAGAAGCAGAGCAAGGAACGAGGCCGTGAGTCGCATGGCAGGATCTCCGCGCGGAGGGTTCGTGTGATAAGGTATGGCTTCCGCCGGAAGAGTCAGCGCCGACGGGAGAAAATCCGGGTCGACATTGGTCTGGCTTCCGGTTCTGACTTTTTTGGACTGCGGCGATTCTTCGCCGCTCTTCCTTTCTGACTTTCTCACTTTTTTGGACTGCGGCGATTCTTCGCCGCTCTTCCTTTCTGACTTTCTGACTTGCCTGGCGTCGTCCGAGGGAGAAAGCCAGAGCGGCGAAGAATCGCCGCAGTCCAAAAAAGTGAGAAAGCCAGACAGTCAGACCTTCCGAAAGTGCCGTTGCCACCCTGGCGGCGGTCGAGGACAATCGACTAACAGACGCGGTTCGTGCCTGCGTCCCGCTCATCCAGGGCGGTCGCTGCTTGAATGAGACACTCCCATGCCTGGCAACACGTTCGGCGAACGCTTTCGAGTCACCACGGCCGGCGTCAGTCATGGCCCCGGCTACCTCGTCATCATCGACGGCTGTCCGCCCGGTCTGCCGTTGAGCGTCGAGGATCTGCTCCCCGACCTACGCCGCCGTCGGCCGGGCCAGTCGCATCTCGTCACCCAGCGCGACGAGGAAGACCTACCGGAAATCTGGTCCGGCGTCTTCGAGGGCGTCACTGACGGCACGCCGATCGGCATCGCCTTTCGTAATCAGGACCAGCGCAGCCGTGACTACGCCGACATCAAGGACAGGTATCGGCCCGGCCATGCCGACTTCACCTTCGACGCGAAGTTCGGCCTGCGCGACTATCGCGGCGGCGGTCGATCCAGCGCCCGCGAGACGATCTGCCGTGTCGCCGCCGGGGCGGTCGCGCGGAAGCTCCTCGCCGGTCTCGGCGTCCGCGTCCTGGGCTTCGTCAAGCAGGTCGGCGACGTGATCGCCGACGTGGCCGACCCGACGACGCCGACCCTGGAACAGGTCGAGGCCACGCCGGTACGCTGTCCCGACTCCGCCGCCGCGTTCCGCATGATCGAACTGATCGAGCGCGTGCGTAAGGACCAGGACTCGATCGGCGGCATCTGCGAACTGGTCGCGACCGGCGTGCCGACCGGCTGGGGCGAGCCGGTCTTCGACAAAGTCAAGGCCGACCTGGCCAAGGCCCTGCTGTCGCTGCCGGCCGTCGTCGCCTTTGAATACGGAGCCGGCTTCGCCGTCGCCCGGATGCGCGGCAGCGAACACAACGACCTCTTCGTACCGAACGCCGAACGGAAACCGCCGATCGGCACCCAGACGAACCGGCACGGCGGCATGCTCGGCGGCATCACCTCGGGCGAGCCGATTATCTGTCGGGTGGCGATCAAGCCGACGAGCAGTCTGCCACGCTCGCAGCCGACCGTCACCCGCGAGGGAGAACCGACGGAGATCCTGACCCGCGGCCGGCACGATCCATGTCTCCTGCCGCGCTTCGTTCCCATGGGCGAGGCGATGATCTGTCTCGTCCTGGTCGATCACTGGCTGCGCTTCCGCGCCCAGTGCGGCGAACGGACTCCCCGATCCTGACGCGCGAGGGAGAAAGACCGTGGACGCCTACCTGTGCCTGACCGTCCAGTCGCGGCCCGGCGAGACGACCGGCCAGTTCTCCGCTCGTCTGAGCGGCTTCTGGACGCAGATGCTCCGTGGCCGACCCGACGATTTCGAGAAGGTCTTCGCCGAGACGACGAGCTTCGAGGAGGACGACGGCGTCCTTTCGCGGCAGTATCTGATCGAGGCCGTGATTGCCGATCTACTGGCGACCGAGTTGCACCGAGCCGACCTGGCGTTCGTGCCGATCGACCGCGACGAGACGTATTCGCGCTACGAGGCGGCGTCGCCGGAATGGATGCAGATCGAACACTGATCTTGTGGTGGAGGTCGGAATCGCGATAGGCTCTGCACTCCGAGTGCGAATCCGTTGGAGCCCACGGCGCAGGGCCGTTCGCTTCGCTCACGGGTCAAGGAGAGACGAGCCATGCGACTGTTCGTTTCCGCAGGGGAGCCCAGCGGCGACCTGCACGGATCCAGCCTGATCCACGCCCTGCGACGCCAGTGCCCCGAGGCGACCTTCACCGGCCTGGGCGGCTCGCGCATGGCCGAGGCCGGCTGCGAGCTGCTCTACCCCCTGTGTGACCTGGCCGTCGTCGGCATCTGGCAGGTTCTCGCCAATCTGTCGAAGTTCGCCTCGATCCTGAAGCTGGCCACGACCCATCTGCGTCGGACCCGGCCCGACGCCGTCGTGCTGATCGACTATCCCGGTTTCCACTGGCACCTGGCGGCGGCGGCGCGCTCGCTGGGGATTCCGGTCGTCTACTTCGTTCCGCCGCAGATCTGGGGCTGGGCTCGCTGGCGCGTCAACAAGATGCGCCGCTCCGTCGATCGCGTCCTCGCATCGCTGCCGTTCGAGCCGGAGTGGTATCGTCAGCGCGGTGTCGAGGCCGAGTTCGTTGGCCATCCCTACTTCGACGAACTGGCCCAGCAGAAGCTCGACCCGGCTTTCCTGGCCGAGCAGCGTTGCCCCGGCACGCCGATCATCGGTATCCTGCCCGGTTCGCGTCGTTCCGAGTTGCACTACAATCTGCCGACGCTCTTCAACGCTGCCGAGCGCATCCACGCGAGCCGGCCGGACGTGCGATTCCTGGTCGCCTGCCTCAAGCCCGAACATGCCGAGCGCGCCCGCGAGGCCCTGGGCGACCGCCGACTGCCGATCGAGATCCACTCCGGCCGAACGCCCGAGGTGATCGAATTGTCGCATTCCTGCATGGCCTGCTCCGGCTCGATCAGCCTGGAACTGCTCTATCGCCGCAAGCCGACGACGATCGTCTACCGCCAGCACTGGTCGGTGGTTCCGCTCGGTCATCTTCTCAAGGCGGTGAAGTACATCACGCTGGTCAACCTTCTGGCCGAGAAGGAACTGTTCCCGGAATACTTCGGAGCCCGCTGCTACAGCCCGGAACTGTCCGGACACATCCTGCGCTGGCTCGACCATCCCGCGGAACACGCGGCGGTCATCGACGAACTGAACACCCTGCGCGACCGCGTCGCTGAGCCGGGAGCCTGCGAACGGGCCGCCGGCCGCGTCCTGGAACTGGTCCAGAGTCGGCCGCACCGGCGGGCGGCGTGACCGATCAGAAGCGTACGCCGCTGTTCCACATGAACAGGAGATCCTGCACGTCGGCCCGGTTCTGCGACTGGATGACGTCGTTCCAGGTGTAGCCGTACTCCATTCGGAAGCCGAACTGGAAGACGCAGGCACCGCAGGAAAATTCGAGGTCCGAGTGGGCGGCCACGAAGATGCCGCCGACCACCTCGTGGAGGTGGCGAGCCTCGTTCGGCATGAACTTGGCATTACCCCAGCGTCCGCCGACGTCCCAGCCCGCCCGCCAGTTCCAGCCGCCGGGTTCGTCGAAGCGCGGATGCCGCGCGGACCCGATCAGCCAGCACTCGCGGCCGATCGACGCGCCGACCAGAGTCCGGTTCAGATAGTCGCCGGTCAGGAACTTCTGCGGAAGGGTCACATGCTGGTTATTGACGATTTCGGGGAAGTTGATCAGTCGGTACGTGTGGTCTCCCCCAGCGGTCTGGTAGATGTTGGTGATGCCGAGGTCCAGGACCCAGGCGCTGATCATGGGCTGATCGAAGAAGAGGGTGCGCGCCCCGCCTTGCACCGCCCAGCCGAGGTTCAGGTCGCCGGCGAAGGGATTGCCGAACGAGACGGCCGTACCGCTGCGGGCGTAGAGTTCCCAGCTGATCGGCCCGTTGCGGCCACCCGGACCACAGCAGCCGTCCGGATGCGACGTGACGCCCATGATGTACGGCGACAGGGTGGTCACCGGCGGCAGGGGCGGTGCCGGGGGCGGTGGGTTTTCCAGGCCCGGACCCAGTGGCTGCCGGAACGGCGCGCCGTACTGGTTCAGGAGCGGATTACTGCTGGTTTCGGTCGGGTCTGCTGGTTGCGCGAGGGCCGGTTGCGTCGCCAGCACCAGCGCGATCAGCGTTCCCGGGATGATCCATCGTCCGTTCATGCCACCCTCGGTGTTCGGCTCTCGTCCTCGCCCCGGCCATTCCTGGTGTCGTGGTATCCATCGGCATGCGGATGGGTAAAACTTGACACCTGGAGTGATTTTGTCGAGGGAATCGGTTTTGTCGCCTCTCATCCGCCTGAAAGCCAGGTCCGCAGCCACGGCTGGAGAAGGTAGGTGGTCCAGAGAGCCAGGCCATAAAGGGTGCGGAAGCCGGCCTGTAGCGCGACGGTGTACAGCGATCGGTTCATCAACTCGCTCGCCGCCACCAGGGCCCCGGCCACCTCCTGCTGAACGATGGCCCGTGGATTGACGAAGCCCAGCGACAGGACGCGGACCATCGGCGCGGTCCAGGACCGGAGCCAGTATTCGGCCTTGTCGAGTTGCTTCTCCAGTGCCGGCCGGTCGATCTCGCCGACCGTCAGCAGCAGGTAAACGTCGTAGCCGATCATGCCCGCCAGGGCGAGGAGGACGACCGGCAGCATCGGCCAGAGTTCCAGTAGCGACGCCACGGTCAGGACCGCTCCGGGCAGGAGGAACCAGCGGATGAACAGCTGCACCGCCAGCAGCAGGGCGGAGAGGACCAGTGGCAAGATCGTGCCCCAGGTGCAGAGGATGTGAACGTGCTGCCGGACCAACTGGACGACGCGCGGCCAGCGGTTCGGGAACGCGAAGACCAGGTGAACGACCTCGCGATACTGGCGCACGCGCACGGCCAGTCCGACGAGGAACATCACGGCCAGGTACAGCTCGAAGAGCGGAAATAACCGTACGTGCCAGATCCAGGCCATGACCGCCTCTCTTCTCTCTTGCCCTGGCGCTCTACCATGAATCTAACAGGTAATCTCTGGGCTGGCCGGCCTCCGCGCGTGACAATGTGCCGGAAACCGATCCACAGGTGCGACCATGCCGCCACGCTGGCTTTGTGTTGTGATCGTTCTCGGCTGGCTGGGGACCACGGGCCCTCTGCTCTGGAAAGAGGTCCGACCTCTGTTCCTGGCCCGTCAGCCACCGCCGTACTTCGTCGATCTCCTCGACGAGGCCCAGGGGGAACGGCATCCGATCACCTGGAAGGTGTACATCGGCGCGAAGGAACCGTCCGACCGGGTCCTCGGCCACACGGCCCGTTCCTGGGTGAAGTATCACCCGCAGGACGACACGATCTCCTTTCACACCGAGTTGACCACCAGCAGCGTGAGTAAGGCCGCTCCGCTCCGCTTCGGGCCGATCACCCTGCGCAAGATGGCGAGCGTCGAGCGCGTCGATAAGGAGGAACTGCGCCTGCGAAGCTTCGAGTTTGACCTGGAGTTCGACATCGAGATCCTCGTCAAGATCGCGAAGGCCACCGCGAAGGGGACCGGAACCGTGGCCGATGGTTTCCTCACCGGCGAATTCACGATGCAGGTGCCCGGGTTAAGCACGTTCGAGCCCTTCCCGATCCCACAAACGAAGCTGCCGAACAACGGGGCGATCATGCTGCCGCTCCACCTGGTCAACCGCATTCGCGGCCTGCGACCGGGCCAGACCTGGGACCAGCCGATGCTCGATCCGGTCGCATCGCTGCTGAACGCCGCCTCCGGCACGAACAAGGCCGAGATCCAGTATGTCGAGGCACGCGTCCTGCCGGAAACTCAGGAACTCCCTGGCAACCCCAGGATCGTATGCCACGTCATCGCCTACGACTCCGAGACCCGGCCGCGTGTCTACGTGCAGGTTGGCACCGACCTGGTCGTCCGGCAGGAGTCGGAGTATCAGGGACAACGGATCGTCATCCAGCGTGCCGACCTGAACACTGACCGCTAACGGCTCCGCGAGGCCCCATGATCGAACTTCTCCAGGTTACGAAGCGTTACGGCACCCGCGACGCGGTCGAGGATCTCACCCTGACGATCCCGGCCGGCGAACTGTTCGCGTTCCTTGGTCCCAACGGTGCCGGCAAGACCACGACCATCAAGATGATGTGCGGCCTGCTCTTTCCGACGTCGGGCACCGTTCGCATCGCCGGCTTCGACATCCGCACTCAGGGCCAGCAGGCCCGCCAGTTGCTGGCCTACGTCCCGGATCAGCCCTACCTGTACGAGAAACTGACCGGCCGGGAGTTCCTCCAGTTCGTCGCCAGCATGTACGGTCTCGATCGCGAGGTGGCACGCGAACGACTCGCCGTCGTCATCCGCCAGTTCGAGCTGGACGGCTTCGTCGATGAGTTGACCGAACGCTACTCACACGGCATGCGGCAGCGGACGGTCTTCGCCGCCGCCCTGGTGCATCAGCCGAGCGTGCTGATCACTGATGAGCCGACGGTCGGCCTCGATCCGCGCAGCGTCCGTCTGCTGAAGGATCTGCTCCGTCAGGAGGCCGATCGCGGCTGCACGATCTTCCTGTCGTCGCACTCCCTGGACGTCGTCGAGGAACTGGCCGATCGCATCGGCATCCTGCGAGCCGGCCGGCTCATCGGTTGTGGCACCGTCGAAACTCTCCGCAGCCAGGCCCGCGTGGACGGCTCCCTGGAGGACGTCTTCCTTACCCTGACGGAGGAGGAAACCAGCACCCGGCCGACTCCGACCAGTGCGGACGCGCTGATTGCCGAGACATCGCAGGAAGTGACGGAGACTCCCCAATGAGTGCCCCGCCGGTCGTGCCGTCGTCCCCCGCCCGGCCCCTGTCCTCGCTCGGGCAGCAGGGCCTGTTCCAGTGGCTCCGCTTGCGCATGGGGGCCAACGCCTGGCGAGTCCTCTTCGGCCAGTCGCTTTTTCGGCCGACGACGATCCTGGCCGCCTGTGCCGTGATCGCCTTCTTCATGTTCGGCGTCGCCTACGCCGGCTTCCACTTCCTCGTCAACGAGGCGAAGTTCGCCACCGTTCACGTCGAGATGGTCAGCCGACTGATCGACATGCTCTTCTTCTCCCTGGGTTTCCTGCTGATCTTCTCGACCGGGTTGATTCTGTTCGGCAGCCTGTTCAGCACTGCCGAGGCGATGTTCCTGCTGAGCAAGCCGATCGACGACGATCAGATCTTCAGCTTCAAGTTCCAGGGAGCGATCGCCTTTTCGTCGTGGGCCTTCCTGTTGCTGGGTGGGCCGGTCCTGATCGCCTACGGCATGGTCGGCGAGGCTCCGTGGTTCTACTACCCGCTGCTGGTGGTCTTCTTTCTCGGCTTCGTGCTGGTGCCGAGCGGCCTCGGTGCCCTGGTCATGCTACTGCTCGTCAATCTCGTGCCGCGTCGGCGACGGACCTTGCTCATCCTCGTGATCGTCGGTCTGGCTCTGGGTCTGGCCTACTGGATCTACTCGCTCCGGAGCCACCACTGGCCGACGACGCCGGGAAGCGAGACGCTCAACATTCTGTTCGGCCAGATCGCCTTCGCCGCGGGCAAGTTCATTCCGAGCCACTGGGTCGGTCAGGGTCTGCGCGAGGCGGCTCGCGGTCGGCTCGTCGATTCGCTCTACTACCTGGGCCTGATCTGGAGCAATGGTCTGTTCCTCTACCTGATCGTCGCCTGGGCTTCGCGGACCCTCTACCGCCGCGGCTTCAACCTGCTCTCCACCGGCGGCGACCTGCGTCGTCGGCACGGCGGTCACTGGATGGATCGTCTCCTGGAAGGGGGCCTGTTCTACGTCCCGGCCCGGATGCGGTTGCTCATCGTCAAGGACTTCCGCACCTTCCGCCGCGACCCGCAGCAGTGGGGCCAGGTGCTGATCTTCTTCCTGCTGATGGCCCTCTACGCCCTGTTCATCCCGCGCATCGCCGGGCCGTACATGACGTGGCGTTACATGGTCGGTGTCGGCCTGCTCAACCTGACGGTCGTGTCGCTGCTCATCTCGATCTTCACCAGTCGGTTTATCTACCCGCTGCTGAGTCTGGAGGGGCGGAAGTTCTGGGTGCTGGGCCTGATGCCGCTGGAACGCTCGGAACTGCTCTGGGGCAAGTTCCTCTTCTCCTCCGTCGGCGTCCTCTTCCTGTCCGTGCCGTTGATCGTGATCAGCGATCTGCGTCTTGGTCTGCCGGCCAGTGCGTGTCTGCTTCACCTGCTCACGGTGATCCTGCTGTCGTTTGCCCTGAGCGGTTTGAGCGTCGGCATCGGGGCGATGCTGCCGAACTTCCGCGAGACGGATCCGTCGAAGATCGCCGTCGGTTTCGGCGGTACGGTGAACCTGATCGCGGGTCTGATCTGTCTGCTGGTCGTCATCGCGCTGGTGAACGCCGTGTACCACATCGACCTGGTGGCGGCAGAATCGCCCGGGAGCATCATGCCGCGGAACTGGCTCATCATTCCGCTTGCGCTGCTCGGTGTTGGCGCTGCCCTCCTGGCCGCCCTCTGGCCGATGTGGCGCGGTCTGCACGCCCTGCGTGAGATGGAGTTCTGAGGCTATCCCACCGCCCGGATGAAGATGTCGGACGCCTCGTCCACCTCGGCCTCGGTCGTGAAGCGGCCGACGCTGAGGCGCACCGCACCCTTGCCGCGTTCGGGCGGTACGCGCATGGCACACAGCACCGGCGACTGAGCGACCTTGCCCTCGTGACAGGCCGACCCGGTCGAGGCCGCCACGTCCGGCACGCGGGCCAGGAGGTCCGCGCCGACGTGGCCGTGGAAGTTCACGTTCAGCGTGTTCGGCAGTCGCTCCGTCGGGTGACCATTGAGTGACACCCGCTCGCCAAGGGCGGCCGCCAGTCGCTGCCAGAGCCGTTCGCGGAGATGTCGCAAGCGCTCGGTCGCTGCGGGGAGTGACGCCTTCGCCAGCTCGCACGCCTTGCCGAGCGCGACGAGGTAGGGCACGTTCTCCGTCCCGGCCCGGCGGCCGTTCTCATGCCCGGCCCCGTGCAACACCGGCTCCAGGTTCACCCCCTGACGAACGTAGAGGACTCCGACCCCCTTCGGAGCATAGAGCTTGTGACCGGCGATTGTCAGCAGATCGATGCCCAGTGACGCGACGTTGACATCGACCTTGCCGAGTGACTGGGCCGCATCGACGTGGAGCAGCACGCCGCGTTCGCGGGTGAGTCGGCCGATGTCGGCGATCGGCTGAAGGGTGCCGACCTCGTTGTTGCTGTGCATGATGCTGACCAGCACGGTATTCCGGCGGAGGGCCCGGCGCACGTCGTCGGGATCGACGCGGCCCTGACCATCGACCGGCACGATGGTGACGCTGCAACCGAGTCGGGCCAGGAAGTCGCACGGCTGGGTCGTGGCCGGATGCTCGATGGAACTGTGGATGACGTGCCGACCGCGCACGCCGCCGCGGAACCAACCGCCCCAGCCGGTCGCGCCGCGGAAGGCCACGCCCTTGATGGCGAGATTGCTCGCCTCGGTGCCGCCGCCAGTGAAGACGACTTCCTCCGGCCGCGCTCCGACCAGGGCGGACACCTGGGTTCGGGCACGTTCCACCGCCTGGTGAGCGAGCTTGCCGAAGGCGTGCGTGCTGGACGGGTTGCCGTGGTGGTCCCGGAGATAGGGCAGCATCGCCTCGACGACGGCCGGGTCGATGGGAGTGGTCGCGTTGTAGTCGAGGTATATCGGTTTCATGCGCGTTCTCACCTGCTGTACAATCCAGACACTTTCACCGCATGGAGAATGAGTTGTGGAAACAGTACAGATCGAGGCCGTCTACGAAAACGGCACACTGAAGCTGGACCGGGAGTTGCCATTGCAAGACGGCCAGCGCGTCACGGTCACGGTCACGGTCACGATCCGGCAAGGCGGAGCCGTCGAGAGGCTTTCCGGGATAGTTCCCTGGACCGGCACCACCGAAGAACTGCAGCGCTTCCTCGACGACGAGGACGAAGGGTTGTGGGGTGCGTCGTGACCTTCGACGCCATCCCGGCTGGCGTCACTGTGTTCCTCGACGCGAACTGTCTCATTTACGAAGCCACCGCCGATCCGACCTACGGCCCGGCGTGTCGGCGACTCCTGGAGCGAATCGAGAACCAGGTTCTGGCGGGATGCTCGGCGGCACATGTCCTCTCCGAAATGGCCCATCGCCTGATGGCGCTCGAGGCGGCGACGCTGTTTTCTCGGCCTCCGAGTGGGATGGCGAACTGGCTTCGTCGCCATCCGAGTGAGGTCCAGCGACTCACGGGGCATCGGCGAGCCATCGACGCATTGGCAGCCATCCCCATCGCTATTCTTTCGGTCACCGGTTCCCTCGTCTCTCGGGCGGCCGACCTGAGCATTCAGTATGGCCTGCTCACGAATGATGCCCTCATCGTGGCGGCGATGCAGGCGAACGGGCTGGACACCTTGGCAAGTGGGGATGCCGATTTCGACCGGGTGCCCGGCCTCACGCGTTACAGCCCGGTGTAGCGTCTGCGTTGGTTCGACGGAAAAAGGCGTGGTCGGTCGAGTTGCCCCGCCGACCACGCCCCACAAGGAGAGGCTCCCCAACGCGTTGAGGAGTCCAGAACGTCGTACCCTGGCGTGGGATGATACGGATTGCCGCGTCGGGCCTCTCCTGCCAGGATATTCTATTTTACCCCGGAACGGTCTCTGGAGAAAAGGCCAAGTCCGGAATCCGGCTCGCCGCCGAATCAGAGCTGATACAGCGGGGTGTACTTTCCGCGCAGGTGGTTCAGCAGCGGCTCATGGGACAGCGGCTTGCCCGTGATCCGCTGACATAGGGATGTCGCCGATTCGCTCCGGCCGGCGTGGTGAACCTTGTCACGCAGCCACGCGAGGACGTCCGTGAACTCGCCCCGACTCAGGATTGCGTCCACGTCGCCGAGATCGCGGCGAATCGCTTCCATCAACTGGGCGGCGTAGAGATTGCCGAGCGTGTACGTCGGGAAGTAGCCGATGCCGCCGCCGGACCAGTGGATGTCTTGCAGGGCACCATGCGCATCGTCGGGCACGTCGAGGCCGAGCGAGTTCTTGAACTTCTCGTTCCACGCGGCCGGCACCTCGGCCACCGGCAGATCGCCAGTGAGCAAAGCCTGCTCCAGCTCGAAGCGCAGGATGATGTGCAGGTTGTAGGTTGCCTCGTCCGCCTCGACGCGGATGAACGATGGCGTCACCTCGTTGATGGCGAAGTAGAAATCCTCGACCGGCACATCGGCCAGCGCGGCGGGGAAGTGTTCGCGAGCCTGCGGGAAGGCCCACTGCCAGAACGGCCGACTGCGGCCGACCTGGTTCTCCCAGAATCGCGACTGCGACTCGTGCAGGCCCAGAGAGCAGTACAGCCCCGGAGCCAGGCCGAAGAAGTCGGCGCGCAGACCCTGCTCGTACAGGCCGTGCCCCGCCTCGTGCAGGATGCCGAAGAACGACTCGTTGAAGAAACGCGGATTGTAGCGCGTCGTGATCCGGCAATCACCGGGGCCGATGCCGCTGCAGAACGGATGCGTCGTCGTGTCGAGTCGGCCGGCCTCGAAATCGAAGCCGATCGCGCGAGCCACGATGGTGCCCAGGTCTCTCTGCTTCTCAATCGGATAGTCGCGCGTCAGGATGTCCTTGCGCGGCCGAACCTTCGAAGCCGCGATGGCCTCGATCAACGGCGTGAGTTGCTCGCGCAGGCGACGAAAGACCTCGGTGATCTCGCGGGCCGTCGCGCCGGGTTCGTACTCATCGAGAAGAGCGTCGTACGGCGACTCGCGATAGCCGACGGCCTGGGCCTCCTCGCGTTTGAGAGTGACGATCTTTTGCAGCCACGGCTGGAAGGCGAACCAGTCGTTCTTCGCCCGGGCGGCCACCCAGGCCTGCTGGGCCAGGGTGGTCACCCGGGCCAGTTCCTCGACGAGGCGGGCCGGCACCTTCACCGAGCGGTCGAAGCCGCGTCGGATCTCCCGGACGACGCTCGCCTGTTCGGCGTTGAGCGGTTCAGCCTCGACACGGCCGAGTAACTCGCCGATGCGTGGATCGATCGCTTGTTCATGGCACAACCGGGCGAGCAGGCCCAGTTGTGCCGCCCGGTGATTGGCCCCGGCCGGTGGCAGGAAGGTTCGCTCGTCCCAGCCGAGAATGCCGGCACAGGAACCCAGGACGGCAGTCTCCCGGACACGGTGGGTCAGTTCATCGTAGGAGGTCATCGTGTGACTCGACGGGGAAAAGGCGAGCCCCCGGCGAAAGCCGGGGGAGAGTTCGCGACCGAAACGGAATTCACGACATGTTCATCGTCGCCAGGAACTCGGCGTTCGTCTTGGTTTTGCGGAGCCGGTTCGTCAGCAGTTCCATCGCTTCGACCGGATGCATGTCGGCCAGCACACGGCGCAGCATCCGCGAGCGTTCCACCTCGTTGTCCGGGATGAGCAGCTCTTCCTTGCGGGTGCCGGAGCGGTTGATGTCGATGGCCGGCCAGACGCGCTTGTCCACGAGCCGACGATCGAGGTGCAACTCCATGTTGCCGGTGCCCTTGAACTCCTCGAAGATCACCTCGTCCATGCGGCTGCCAGTATCGATCAGGGCGGTAGCCAGGATGGTCAGCGAGCCGCCTTCCTCGATACTGCGAGCAGCACCGAAGAAGCGTTTCGGCTTTTGCATGGCGTTGGAGTCGAGGCCACCGGAGAGCAGCTTGCCGCCGGACGGGGCCTCGGTGTTGTGAGCCCGTGCCAGGCGAGTGATCGAGTCGAGCAGGAGGACCACGTCCCGGCCGTCCTCGACGAGACGCTTCGCCTTTTCCAGGGCGATGTCGGCGACGTGAACGTGTTCCGAGGACGGCTCGTCAAACGTGCTGGCCACCACCTCGGCGTTCGGGGCGGCAACATTGCGAACCATCTCGGTGACTTCCTCGGGCCGCTCATCGATGAGCAGCACGATCAGGTAGCACTCGGGATGGTTCTTCTTGATGGCCTGGGCGATCTTGGCCAGCAGTACGGTCTTGCCGGCACGCGGCGGCGAGACGATCAGGCCGCGCTGGCCCTTGCCGATCGGCGTGACCAGATCGATGACGCGGGTCGCCAGGTCGGTCGGATCCGACTCCAGCTTGATCCGCTGATTGGGGTGCAAGGGCGTCAGATCATCGAAGGTGGTCGGACGGACCTTCTCTTCCGGCGGTCGGCCGTTGACCAGTTCGACCTGCATCAGAGCGAAGTTTTCCTGCCCCTCGATCGGCAGACGGATCGGCCCCTCGACGACGAGGCCGGTGCGCAGGCCGAGCCGGCGAATCTGGCTCGGTGACACATAGATGTCTTCCGGCGAGGCCAGGTAGTTGTGGGCGGCACTGCGCAGGAAGCCGTAGCCATCGGGAAGCACCTCGAGGGTGCCCGAGCCGCGGACGGCTTCCTGGCGTTCGATCTGCCGACGGACGATGGCCACGATCAACTGGGCCCGCGTCATGCCGGTGTGTTCCATGATCCCCTCGCGCTCGGCGAGTTGGAACAGCTTGGGCATCGGCAGGCGGTAGAGATCGTCCAGGCGAAGGCCGGGACCGCGAGGAATCGCAGGGGAAACCGAGGCAGGCGGGGGCGTGACAGGCGTCGGGCTGGAGCCCGGCTCGGTCGGCTTGCGGAATGTCCGACGACGTGTCACGTTGCCGGCGTTATCGTCGCCACGAGCGACGGCCATGATGTGTCCTCCACTGAAGTTCGACAACCTGCGGGACTGTCCCCAGAGACATTGGGGTGACACCGGAACGGAGCCAGTTACGAGGCCTCTGCCGGCACGCCCGAGGGCGTCGGGAACGGAACGGTAAACACGATTAACCCACTTCTGATCGACTCATGCCACTCGTGTGAATGATCGCTAACCCCGACATCGTTCCGTCCTTCAGGCACCGGGCCTCAGGAACGATGGATTTAAAGTGTTCACAGGGGATAGGCAGGGTGAGTAAGCGTTGATTCGATGCTATTGTAACACCCTCGCCGAAAAAATCTAGAGACTTCCTGACCTTTCCCTGCTCCGGGACGAGGTTCCGCCTTCTGAAGGTTCCACCTTGTCGTCCTTCCACCTTCCCGGATACCTTTTCTAGAGCCCTATCATCCGCCCGGGGAGGTCCGGCCTG
>CAYYJM010000017.1:27659-43822 GCA_964471755.1 uncultured Alcaligenaceae bacterium | reverse complement strand
GCCCGCCGGTTCTTCCGCCACAATACCGGCGGGCTGACGCTCGCGGAAAGAACCGGCGGGCTGACGCCGCGCCGCTCACCGACACCAAAGTGGACAAGGTTGAGAAGTAAGAGAGCAAGTGACACATGAAGATCACCCGCATCGAGGCGATTCCCGTTCGCGTGCCGCTGAAGAAGGGCCTGACCGCGAAGACGGCCCACGGCGAGCATGCCGACTCGCCCTATGTGATCGTCAAGGTTCACACCGACGCCGGCCTCGTCGGCCTCGGTGAGGCGACCATCTCCGGCCTCTGGTCCGGTGAGACCCAGGCCGGCACGATGGCCACCATCACCGAGTACATCACGCCGCACCTTCTCGGCAAGGATCCGCGCGACATCACCGCAGCACGTCGGGCGATGGATTTCATCATCAAGCTCAACCCGTTCACCAAGTCTGCCGTCGAGATGGCTCTGTGGGACATCGCCGGCAAGGCGGCGGGCGTGCCGGTCTACCAACTGCTCGGCGGCAAGGTTCGCGATCGGGTGCGAATCAAGCTCGTCGTCTGGGCGCGTGACGTGGCTGGCTCGCGCACCATGGCCGAGGGGCACCTCAAACTCGGCGTCTCCTGCGTGAAGGTCAAGGTCGGCCTCGACCCGGAGACGGACATCGCCCGAGTTCGAGCCGTCCGCGAGGTCGCCGGACGTGACATCCCGGTGACAATCGACGCCAATTGCGGCTGGACGATCCAGCAGGCCCGCCACTGTCTGCGAGCCCTGGCCGACGTGAACCTGCTGCTGGCCGAGCAGCCGATCCCGGCCGGCGATCCGGCCGCGCTGGCCGAACTTCGGCGCGGCACGCCCGCGCCGATCATGGCCGACGAGAGCGTCTTCACCTTGCAGGACGCCTGGCTCCTGACGATGCACCGTGCTGCCGACATCTTCAGTGTCTATCCCGGCAAGCATGGTGGCATCGCGGCGACAGCGGAGATCGTCGCCGTGGCGAAGGCGGCCGGGCTGTGCTGCACGATTGGCAGCAACCTCGAACTCGGCATCGGCACCGCCGCGATGCTCCACGTTGCGGCGGCTTTCCCCGAGGTGGATACGGAAACCTTCCCGGCCGACACGATCGGCCCGTTCTACCACGAGGCCGACCTGATCACTCGGCCGCTCGACCTGGGGCCGCCGTACGCGGCCATTCCGGACGGACCCGGCCTGGGTGTCGAACTGGACGAGGATCAGCTCCAACGCTGGCGAGTGGGGTGACCCGCTTACTTCTCCGGTTTCTTCGCCACGGCGATCTCGGCCGGCGTCAGCGGCCGGACCTGGACGCCGCGTACCGCGCTGACCGTGTTCCAGGTGCAGACGCCGAACGGCTTGCTCGGGCCACATTCCAGGCGGATGCCGATACGACGGTCCTTGCTGTCCAGATCGACCATCGACTTGTCATTGATCCATGCCTGGATGCGCTCCGCCGTCACGCGGATGCGGATCTTGTACCACTTGCCCTTGTCGAATTCCTTGGTCGTGTTCGTCTCGTTCTCCGAGGCATCGACGCCATCGACGCTCGACAGGCCGACGACCTGACCGCCCCAGCCGCCGACGACCAGGGAGCAGAACGAGTCGGCTACCGGGAACGTCGTCGTCGCGAAGAAGTCGTCGCCATCGACCTTCTTCGCTTCGAGCGTCACCTCGTAGTTCATCTTCGGGAAGTCGCCCTTCGTGTAGGTGATGCCAGTCATGCGATTGCCCTTCTGCAGGACGATGGCACCGTCCTTGACCTCGACCTTGCCTTCCTTGCCGAAGTCGCTGGACTTCCAGTTCGTCAACGTCTTGCCATCGAAGAGTGGCTTCCACTTGACCTCGGCGGTCGGGCCGGCCGCCTTGACGTTCAGCTCCTCCAGGCGGATGTCCTTGTAGAGGACTTTCGTCTTGCCGCCGCCGTGGACCTGGAGCGCGATCACGCCGGAGCGATCGATCTTTGCGTCCTTTTCGATGTAGTCCACGGTCGGGATGCCGTTGAGCCAGAGTCGGATGCGTGGCCCTTCGGCGCGGATGGTGTACTCGTTCCAGTCGTCGAGTTTGACGGCCTTGTCGCGAACGGCCTTGTCAGGGGCAGCGAGAACCTTGCCGCGACGCGACTCGTCGTAGAGTGCGCCCCAGTAACCCTGCCCCATGTCGGCCTGGTAGCCGCTCACCTCGTGGTGATTCGGGATACGCTTCGTGCGGAACTGGATGCCGGCGTTCGCCTTGGCCGGATCGCCGAGCAGCTTGAACTTCACCTTCAGCTCGAAGTTCTCGTAGTTCTTCGTCGTGCAGAGGAACTCGTTGCGCGGCACGACCGTGTCGAGCGAACCGGCGACGATGACGCCGTCCTCGATGCGGAAGGTCTTCTTCGTGTCGCCTTCCCAGCCGTTGAAGGTCTTGCCGTCGAAGAGTGGCTTCGCCTCGGCCAGGGCGAGGGCCGGCAGGATGCCGAGAAGCAGGAGGAAGCCGGAAGCTCGGCGCATGGTGATGACTCCAGGTTCGGTCGCGGTTTGTCCGGCCGGGAGTATACCAGATCGTTCGCCGGGGTGGGTGAGAAGAATCCCCGCCAGATGAAGGATCGCCCCCAGCGGTAGAGCCCCGAGCAGCCACGGACAGACGGGCAGCAGCGGGTCGGTGAGTGCGCCCCAGCCAAGGATCAGGATGCAGAAAGCGGCCGGGATGAAGAGCCCTGGTCGGCGTCCATCGAGCAGTCCCCAGAGGAGCGTCGGGGCGATCAGCACGAACGTGGCATGCTCGACGGACGGCCCGAGGAGCAGCAGCCAACCGGTGCCGACGCCGAGCGTGCCGAGGACGAGTTCGCATGTCGGCGTGCCACGTCGGCGGAGCCAGACGACCCAGAGGAAGGCCAGGCCGGCCGTCGCCAGCTGGACGAGGCGGTAGACTGGCGTTTCGATCGGTTCCCGCAGGTACTCACGAAGGTCGCCCTGCGGCGGGTTCGTGACGACGCGCCACAGGGTCCAGGCATCGCGAAAGCCGGGCCAGCGTTCATCGGCCGTGTCGCGCATCTGCTGGAGCCAGCCGACATGCTGTTCGACGACGACCGTCGCTGGTCGAGTCGCGAATGGCAGCACCAGGCCGGCGAGCAGCAGGACGGCGACGCGCGGGCCCAGAGAGCGTGGCCGGATCGCGATCAGGAGCAGGACCACGGCGAGTGGCGTCAGCTTGGCCAGGACGGAAAGTGACAGCCAGATGGCACTTCGCCACCAGCGCTGGCGAACCATTTCCGCGCAGCCGAGCAGGAGCAGACCACCGACGAGGGCGTTGCTCTGGGCGTTCCACAGGCCGCGCAGGCCGGCGAACAGAGCCAGGCCGAGAAAGATCGCCTCGCGATCCAGCGTCCAGCGGCGAGGCAGGACATCGCGGAGGAAGCGCCAGCAGCCCCAGCCGTAGATGGCCAGCGAGAGCCAGCTCCACACGAGGCCGCCAACGGTCGGCCCGGCCCAGGCCAGCGGTGTCAGAACGATCGCGAAGAACGGCGGATAGCGGAAGTGATCGAGCGGCCGGTAGTCGGCGTAGACCGGTTGATCGGCCCACCAGTGGAGCGAGCCGGTGAGGAAGATCGGAAAGACGGTGTGGCTGGTCGGCTTGAGCAGCGTGCGGATGCTCACGGCGCAACCAAGGGCGAGCCACAACAGAAGAACCCAGCGGAGGGAGCGCGACATTGATGGATCCACACAGGCGAGCGTGGGGCGTCAGCCCCATGACTCTTCGTCTTCACCGTGTCCCGGATCTCATGGGGCTAACGCCCCACGCTCGCCAGGTTCACGGCATCGGCGTACTCTGCCGATTGAACGTCGCCGGGTCGAAGGGATCGACCGGGCCCGTCGGAGCCGGCATCGGCGCGGGAGTCGGCGTCGGTGTCGTCGGCACGACACGCGGCGTGCCCGGTTCCGGTGTGGTCGTCAGCGTTGGCGGCTGGCGCGGGGCCGTCTGCTCGGCCGGCGACGGCAACGACGTTCCGGGCCGAGTGCTGGCGAAGCCACCCAGGCCCGTGGGACTGCTCGTCGGTGTCGCCAGCAGAGGAGCCGGTTCGCGGCCCGGTGACTGCTCCACGGCCAGGCGAACCCAGTCCTCCAGGGCGCGAAACGCCGCCGCCTGGCGATTCTGGAACGGAGCCGAGGTCATCTCGCCATGGACGGCGACCGCTCTGGTCAACAGCGGGCTGTTGTGCGGCTGATCCAGGTTGATCTGAGCCAGGACGGCGGCCGCGTTGCTCACCGCGGAACGTCGGGCGACCCGGTTCGACGAGTAGGTTCGCGTCAGCTTGAAGGCTCCGCCCTTGCCGGTGGCGTGACAGTTGGCGCAGGCGTTCATCAGGATCGGCTGAACCCGGGTCGTGAACTGGGCCAGCGCCTCGGCACTGAGGTCCACGCTGGCGACCGGCACGGGCTCCGACTCGGTGCCGACCGACGTTGCGCGGGCTGACTGGACCTCCTGGAGCAGCTGGAGCAGACGCTTCGTCGGGGCATGATCCGGTCGTAACAGGGCGGCGGCTCGGACCTCGACCAGGGCGTGGTCGTGCAGGCCGTTCTGGCGGCACCAGTTGGCCAGACGCAGACGTTCGTCCGGATCACGCAGATTGCTCCGGCCGCGCAGGAACTGGAGCGTCTCCTCCATGTTCGCGCACAGGGTGACGACACGCTGGCTCGGCACCCACGTCTCGCCGACCTCCCGGCGGATGCGGAACTGATCGCCGACTCGTTCGATGTCGCCCAGGAGAGTCTGCTCGTTGTCGAGCAGCAGCACCTTGCCGCGCGTCGGCGGCGGTGGCGACGGTGGCGTTACGAGTTGTGCCCCGCCCAGCAAGACCAGGCCGGACACACCCACGAGCAGGAAGAGGATGGTGGTTTTCATGGCGAGAGTCCCCATACCGGGACTCTCGCTTCGGAATCAAGATCAACCGTGCGGAGACGAGTTGTCCGAGGGGGTGGTGGTGCTGGCGGTCGTCTCGCCCGGCTGGCTCCGCTGGACGTCGCCGACGATCTCCAGAATTTCGTCGTGGCTGAGTTCTTCGCGGTGGAGCAGCGCGTCCACGAGTCGTTCCATTTTCTCGCGGTTCTGTTCGAGCAAGGAGTGAGCGCGGGCGTCGGCCTCGCGCAGCAGAGTCTGCACCTCCTGATCGATCAGGCTGGCCATGCCCTCGCTGTAGTCGCGGGCCTCCTGGATCTCCTTGCCCAGGAAGAGGTGTTCCTCGCCTTGACGGAAGGCCATCGGGCCGAGGCGGGCGCTCATCCCCCAGTGGGTGACCATGTAGCGAGCCATGCGGGTGGCCTTCTTCAGGTCGTCCTCGTGGCCCGAGAACGCCTGGCCATACATGAGCCGATCGGCGGCTCGACCACCCAGGGCGAAGGCGAGCCGGGCTTTCCAGTAATCGGTGCCGCGGTGGAGCTTCTCCTCGTCCACGCCCATGAGCGTCACGCCGAGGGCCTGGCCGCGCGGCACGATCGTCACCCGAGCCGGCGGATCAAGCTCCGGCTCCAGCAGGGCAACGAGGGCGTGACCGATCTCGTGATAGGCCGTTCGCCGCTTGCCATCCGGGGTGAGGATCTCCTCGCGTTTCGGCCCGAGGATGACGCGATCGACAGCTCGCTCGAAGTCCTTCTGCTCGATCTTGCTCTTGCCCTCGCGGGTGGCCAGCAGGGCGGCCTCGTTGGCCAGATTGCGCAGGTCGGCACCGGTCATGCCGATCATGGTCCGGGCGAGACGTTCGAGATCGACGTCGTCGGCCAGGGGCTTGTTGCGCGTGTGGACCTTGAGGATGGCCAGTCGGCCCTGCCAGGTCGGACGATCGACGGTAACATGGCGATCGAAGCGACCCGGCCGAAGCAGAGCCGAGTCGAGGACGTCGGGTCGGTTGGTGGCGGCGATGACGATGACCGTCTCGTTGGGCTGGAAGCCGTCCATCTCGCTGAGGATCTGGTTGAGGGTCTGCTCGCGTTCATCGGAGCCGCCACCGACCCCGGCTCCACGCATTCGGCCGACCGCGTCGATCTCGTCGATGAAGAGCAGGCACGGGGCGTTCTCCTTGGCCGTGCGAAACATGTCGCGGACACGGCTGGCTCCGACGCCGACGAACATCTGGATAAACTCGGAGCCGGAGATGCTGAAGAACGGCACGCCCGCCTCGCCAGCGACGGCACGAGCCAGGAGCGTCTTGCCGGTGCCAGGCGGGCCGATCAGCAGCACGCCCTTGGGAATGACCGCGCCGAGACGCTGGAACTTCTCCGGCGACCGCAGGAACTCGACGATTTCCTGCAACTCGCTCTTGGCGTTCTGCATCCCGGCGACGTCCTCGAACGTCGTCCGGGTCTTGCTGCGCTCGTAGCGTTTGGCCGGGCTCTTGATGTAGTTGTTGAGGAAGCCGCCGCCGAGCGGATCGCGGAAACGCGGCAGGAGGACAAGGAACAGCACGAGGATGATCAGGGCCGGCAGCAGCATGACGAAGAGCGGACCGATCCAGCCGTACGTTTCCTGCTCCTGGAACAGGCGGAAATCGGGGTTCTTCAGGGCGAGCTGCTCCAGGCTCTGGGCGAAGTCCTTGTCCGCGGCGTTATGCAGTCGCTGGACGGTGAAGCGCGTCCCTCGGCCGATCTTGTTTCGGACCGTCTCGGGAAGTTGTTTCTTGATGGCCTCATCGATCTCGACCTCGATGGAGTCCGTGCCCCGGAAGCGGACGGACTTGAGGTGCTTGGCCAGATCGGGATTTTCCAGGATGCGGTAGAACTCGCCCCATTCGACGACTCCGCTGGGAGACAGGGAGTTGAAGACGAGCAAGGCGAGGATGCTGATCAGGATCACGGCCATGATGAGGTTGCCCCCCACCCCGGGCTGGCCGGGACGACGGCGGGGCGGCTTGCCGGTGGGGGGAGTGTCGTTCGGGTTGGGATCGGATGACATTCTGCAACCTCGCCTGCCTGTGCGGACAACCCCGGCCGGGCCTGCTGGCCTGCCGACCAGCAACCATCAGGATACCAAACGTCAGCGTGGGCGACCACTCGCCCACGTCGGCGACGAACTCATCTGCTCCATTCTACGGGCGCGACCGACCAGGCGGATGGAAAGAACGGACGCTTCAGGGAAGGAGGTCGGTCACGGCGATCCGGGCATTCGGCAGGGCCAGCGGCGCGAACAGCTGCCCGGGAAGGTAGTCGGTTCGCTGGCCGTAGCGGTGGCCGAACGGCTCGTTGGCGTCCGGGATGGGGTTACGGTAGACCTCGATCTGTGGCGTGACAAGGTTGACGATCCAGTAGTCGAGAATGCCGGCCGAGGCGTACAGACTCGCCTTGCGTCCCCGGTCGTAGGCGAGCGACGTGTCGCTGACCTCGACGACGAGCAGGGCATGGGTCGGATGCGCGTTGGTGTAGTCGCGCACCTGGCCGGCCACGACGGCCACGTCCGGCTCCGGTTCCGTCGTCGGGCTGAGGTCTAGTGGCATTTGTGCCTGAGCGTGGCACTGTGGTTGGAAGAGCGTGTCCAGTAAGTGGGCGGCGAGCAGAACGGCGGTTCGGTGCGTCGATCCCTGCGGGCTCATGACCATGAGTTTTCCTTCCATCAACTCGACGCGCTGGCCGTGAAAGAAGCCCAGTTCGCCCAGGCGATAATACTCGGCCTTGGTCCAGGTTCGATCGCGGACACCGGGGGGCGGGATGGTCATGGTTATCCTCCACGGCGCAATACCGAACGTCTGTTCAGGATATCAGTGCCGCTCCACCGAATCAACCAGCGGCGAGCCAGAGTAGATGGAAAGAACGTGCACATCAGGGAAGGAGGTCGGTCACGGCGATCCGGGCATTCGGCAGGGCCAGCGGCGCGAACAGCTGCCCGGGAAGGTAGTCGGTTCGCTGGCCGTAGCGGTGGCCGAACGGCTCGTTGGCGTCCGGGATGGGGTTACGGTAGACCTCGATCTGTGGCGTGACAAGGTTGACGATCCAGTAGTCGAGAATGCCGGCCGAGGCGTACAGACTCGCCTTGCGTCCCCGGTCGTAGGCGAGCGACGTGTCGCTGACCTCGACGACGAGCAGGGCATGGGTCGGATGCGCGTTGGTGTAGTCGCGCACCTGGCCGGCCACGACGGCCACGTCCGGCTCCGGTTCCGTCGTCGGGCTGAGGTCTAGTGGCATTTGTGCCTGAGCGTGGCACTGTGGTTGGAAGAGCGTGTCCAGTAAGTGGGCGGCGAGCAGAACGGCGGTTCGGTGCGTCGATCCCTGCGGGCTCATGACCATGAGTTTTCCTTCCATCAACTCGACGCGCTGGCCGTGAAAGAAGCCCAGTTCGCCCAGGCGATAATACTCGGCCTTGGTCCAGGTTCGATCGCGTACTTCCGTGTCAGGTGTTGGTGGCGTCATGGTCCCCCTCTCACGGCGGGGTGATTGTCTGTGGCCAGAATGGAAACGATTCCCAGAGTCGGCGGAGCTCCGCCGACTCTGGGAACCAGACCTGTTTCCATTCTACGCGACGGATGCGTTACCGACTCGACACCCGCACTCGGACCTTGAGGTAGGGTTGGAAAGTGTTCGGAAGCGGCAGCTTGCGCTCGCGAGGCGTTTGCTTGATCCGGGGCATCGACAGACCAGGGACACCGCTGCTGACGTACTCCAGGGACGGTTCGTCCCAGCGGATCACGCCCCAGTGGTTGTAGGTCGCCAGGCCAACCTCGACGTCCACTCCGCCGAAGTTCACCTCCAGCGGCCGACCTCCGGACAGGGCCTTGTCGAGGGCCTTGATGATCAGCATGTCGAACTCGCGGAGCAGTTTGTCTCGCGCTTCGCCCTTGGCGGCGGTGAGGTTGCGCGTCACCTCGAGCTTGGACTGGGCCAGGAACCCTTGCAGGTACAGCAGGACCGGACCGGGGTTGCCGCTGGCCACCGATGCTCCGATCGCGGTGGCGAGTTGCTGCTGCTCGTAGTGGTCGAATTCCTTGGCGTAGATCACCTGGGTCAGGTTGACGCGCCCCTGGATCGACTGGCGTACCTGCGCCTTGTTGGTTCCAAGGACACCGGCACGACGGACCATCTCTACGGCCTCTTCCCGGGCCTTACCCGGCCCGCCGGAGAGAACCTTCTGCATCCGGTCGTAGTCGCGACGATTCCGCTCGGCAGTCTTCTGGAGCCGCTCGAATTCGTCGCGGATCTGGCGGGCTCGGCGCTCGATCGCCGCCTTGCGTTCGGCCAGTTTGCGGGCCTCCTCCTCGGCGCGCTTTCGTGCCGCCGCCAGCTCGGCGGCCTTCTTCCGGGCCGCCTCCTCCGCGCGGCGCTGCGCCTCCAGCCGCGCCCGATCCAGTTTCGCGGCCTCGTCGATCGGGTTCGGAATCGAGGGCGGTTTCGGAGTTGGGAATGGGTTCCGGATCGGCGGAAACTGGGCGAAGGCGTCGCCAGCAATCAGGAACGTGAGCAGTGCGAGAACCACGCCAGGCAATCGAAGGGAGTACATCACGCGGCCTCCTCCAATGAGCCGCACCGACCCCGTGTCGGTGACGCGCTCGGTACTCTGGACAACGGAAGACACCCGGGAGACCGGACAGAAAAACGGCGCATCATTCCCTCAGTCTTCTGGCTTCAACTGTCCGGCCAGCACCTCCAGCGGATGTTGCGCTCGCCGACTGGCCAGGTCCTTGATCTGATGCCGACACGAGGTTCCCGTCGCGGCGACGACCGCGTCAGGGGCTCCGCGCAGCGCCGGCAGGACTGACAACTCGGCGATCTGGACGCTCAGGTCGTAATGCTCGGCCTCGTAGCCGAACGAGCCGGCCATGCCGCAGCAGGTCGTGTCGAGAACGCGCACGTCGAGGCCCGGCACCAGACGCAGGGCGGCGGCCGAGCCGTGCGGGCCAGTCAGTGCCTTCTGATGACAGTGAGCATGAAAGACGCACGCCTCTCGACGTGGCGTCAATGGCAGTGACGTGACACCGTCAGCGACCTGGCGAGCGAGCCAGGCGTCGGCGAGGTGGACCTGACCGGCCAGGCGGCGCGTCTCCGGCGTCGGGTCGAGGTCGGGCCATTCGTCGGCCAGGGTGAGCAGGCAACTCGGCTCCAGACCGAGGATCGGCGTACCATCGGCCACTCGGCGGAACAGGTCATGCGCCTGATGCAGGACCATCGACCGGGCCTGGTACAGGAAGCCCTTGGAGATGTGAACCCGACCACAGCAGACGCCGGCCAGCTCGACGCGGTAGCCGGCTCGTTCGAGCAGCGTCACCGCCGCCTGGCCGATGGCCGGCTCGTTGTACGTCGTGAAGCAGTCGTCCAGGAGAACGACCCGGCCCTTGCTGCCCGCGTTCGGATGCGCCTTGTGCCGGCCGAACCAGCGGCGGAAGTGGAGCCGGTGCAACGGCGGTAGACTGCGGCGTCGGTCGATGCCGGCCGTCTTCTCGAGCAGCCAGCGGAACAGGCTGCGGTTCTGGACCCAGTTGACCAGCGGTGCGACCGGGGCGGACAGACGGTTGAGCCACGGCAGGGCGACCATGAGCAGATGGCCGAGCGGTCGCGGTCGGCCGCCGTAATGCAGGTGGAGAAACTCCGACTTGATCTTGGCCAGATCGACGTTGCTGGGACACTCCGACTTGCAGGCCTTGCACTGCAAGCAGAGATCGAACACGTCCATCACGTCCCGACCGCGCAGGTCGCGCTGGGGGTTGTCGCTGGCCAGGGCCTGTCGCAGAATGTTGGCCCGGCCACGCGTGCTGTCGGCCTCGTCGCGCGTCGCCCGGAACGACGGGCACATCGCTCCGCCCTGCATCTTGCGGCAGACGCCCGAGCCGTTGCACATCTCGACCGAGCGGACGAAGCCTTCCTGCGTTGAGTAATCGAAGACCACCGGCAGTTCGATCGGGGCGTAGCCCGGCGGATAGCGCAGGTTCTCGGTCATCGCCACGGCATTGACTATCTTACCGGGATTGAGCAATCCGTCCGGGTCGAAGACGGCCTTCACGTCGCGGAAGGCGCGGTAGACGACATCGCCGAACATCTTGCGATTCCACTCGCTGCGGACCAGGCCATCGCCATGTTCGCCACTGAGGGAGCCGTTGAATTCGAGGACGAGGTCGCAGACCTCCTCGGTGATGCGGCGCATCTTCGCCACCTCGGCCTGATCCTTGAGATTGATCAGCGGCCGGATGTGCAGACAGCCAACGGAGGCATGGCCGTAGAACGCGCCGTCGGTGCCATGTCGGCGGAGCAGCTCACGGAAGCGGGTGACGAACTCCGGCAGACGCGCCGGTGACACCGCAGTGTCCTCGACGAAGGTGATCGGCTTGCGGTCGCCCGGCATCGAGTAGAGCAACGGCATCGACGCCCGGCGCAGATTCCACAGCGGGTCGCGCTCGCCCGGTTCGATGGCCCGCGTCTGGGTGATCAGGCCGCCGACTCCGCGCAGGCGCGTCGCCACCTTCTCGATGCGGTCGAGGACGTCCCCCTTGTCGTCGCTGCTGAACTCGACCATGAACAGGGCCTGCGGATCGCCCTGGAGAAAGGCGACGGTGTCGCGCAGGGCGAGGTTGCCGCGGGTGAGCGTGAGAAGCAGGTGGTCCATCAGTTCGACGGCCGAGGGTCCGTATTCCAGGCAGATGGGCAGAGCGTTCATCGCATCGGCCAGGGTGGCGAACTGGGGCAGGAGCAGGCCGCGATACTTCGGGATCGGTAGCAGGTTCAGCTCGGCCCGGGTCGTGAAGGCGAGCGTCCCCTCGCTGCCGATGAGCAGTTGGTGCAGCCCGGCATGCGGCGGATTCGGCCCGGTCGGAGCGAGGCCGTCGGCGAGGACGTCGAGGTTGTAGCCGCTCACGCGTCGGAGCAGACGCGGGAAACGGGCGCGGATCTCGGCGGCGTTGCGACGGACAATATCGGCCACGCCGCGATAGATGGCCGCCAGCAGCCCCTCACGCTGGCTCGCCTCGTCCCAGGCGAGCGGGGACATCGGCCCCAGGTCGTATTCCTTGCCGTCAAGCAGGACGGCCTTGAGGCGGCGGACGTGGTCGATCGTCTTGCCGTAGACGATCGAGCGTGAGCCGGCCGAGTTGTTGCCGATCATGCCGCCGAGGTTGGCCCGGCTGCTGGTCGATACTTCCGGGCCAAAGAGCAGGTTGTGCTTGCCGACCTCGCGGTTGAGCTGGTCGAGGACGACGCCCGGCTCGACGATCGCCGTGCGCGTGGTCGGATCGACGCTGAGGACGCGGTTGAGGTACTTGCTGCAATCGACGACGATACCGGGACCGATCGACTGGCCGGAGAGGCTGGTGCCGCCGCCGCGTGGCGTCAGGGACAGGTGCATCTCGACGGCGACCTGTATGGTGGTGAGGAGATCCTGGACGGTGCGCGGCAGCACGACGCCGAGCGGTTCGATCTGGTAGAGGCTGGCGTCGGTCGCGTAGAGTTTGCGCGAGGCGGGATCGAAACGAACCTCGGCCCGGGTGTGTCGGCGCAGGTGGTCGGCGAGCAGGCGGCGTTGCTGATCGAGCATGGCACGATACCTCGATGCGACCACGACGACCGAAAAGTCGGCTTGATCCGCATTTCACTTTCGGTTACTAATGCTACCAAGCGTCGATCGCCAGAGAGAAGGATCTCTCCCAGCACGAAGCGGTAGGTAAGGAAACCAGACGACCCACGCGGCCTGCACTCCGCGCACCCGTTCTGCACCCCGGTTGACCTCTCTTGCGCGGGTGACCTGCACGATCTCTCATGGTTGAGAGACCGCTGTCGGGCCAGCGGCTATGCGTTTCCTCCACACTCCTGCGTGGCCAGAGAGGATCCCCATGCTCGTACTCACGCGCCGACTGAACGAACGGATCGTTCTTCCCGAATTGCACACGACCATCCAGGTCGTGGCCCTTACTCCCAATCAGGTCCGCATCGGCATTGATGCTCCCGCCGAGGTGCGCATCCTCCGCGAGGAGGTGCCGGACCATCTCGCCGGCTGGCAGAACGAACACGAGGCGTCGCTTGATCCGCTGTCACCGCTGTCGCTGATCCAGTTGAGCCAACTACTTCAGAAGCGTCTCGAAGTGGCCCGCCTGGGTCTACAGAGTGCCCGCGAGCAGATCCAGACCGGCGATCTCACCGAGGCCAGCGACACGCTCGATCATCTGGAAGAGGACCTTCAACTGCTGCGGAGCCGTGTTCAGAAGGAAGTCGGAGCGGCGCTGCGGCCCGAGGTTCCGGTCGGCCGAACGATGACGACCACGAATCGTACCGCGACCCTGCCGAACCGCCCACGCTGACCCGATCGAACCCGTCGACCCAAATGAAACCGGGGAGCAAGGAACGCTCCCCGGCTTTTCGCGTTTTTGGCACGATCGAACCGTTATTCGACCACGCTGTAGTTGACGAAGCCGATCATCATCTCTTCCCAGGTCTGATCGCCCCAGAAGACGAACGTCTTCGGATTCGGGTTGTTCGGGTTGTCCGACGAGTTGTCGAAGACGGCGCGACATTCGACGCGTGTGCCCGGCGGCAGCCGCTTCGGCTCCTTGAAGATGTACGTTGACTGCCAGCCGAAATCGTACTTCGGCACGGCGAGCAGGATCTCCTTCTTGCCGTCCGGATAGCGGGCCTCGATCTCGAAGGACTTGCCGCGCAGGTGCATGTGCGGCATGAGCGAGTAGAGGATCACCTCTCGATCCTGCGAGAACACGCTGCTCGCCTTCGCCGGGTGGTGCTTCGCTCCGGGCCAGATGAGCAGGCTCTGCTGGGCCACGGCTCGGACCTTGACCTCCTGCTTCGGCGGTTCCTTCGCGAAGATCAGGCCAACGGAGGAGCGATCGATCTGCTCGGCTCCGTTGGGCGTGTAGTGCATCTGGAAGACGAGAACGGCCCCCTTCGGCAGTTTCTTCGCCTGGCCCGGGCCCAGGATCAGCGGCACATCGCCAGGAGCGTACGCCGTCAGCAGACCCTGGCCGATACCGTCGGCCGAGCGGACTCGCCGCTTGCCGGGCATGTGGACCAGCACCAGGATGTGATGCACCACGGAACGGTTGCCCGGCCGGGCCTCGGCCGCGACGATCCAGCGGTCCTCGTCGAAGTTCGTCGGCACCGAGAAATGCTGGTATCGGACGCCGCCCTTCGCCTCGGCCGGCACCTTGAACTCACGCGGCATCGTGAAGACGGCATCCGGCTTGCCGATACGCCAGCCCTCGACATACTCCCGCGCCGCCGGCAGATCCGCCGGATCGCCCTTGACGACGCCGCCATCGATCCAGCCGAGCAGCGTCTTCTTCTCGACATCGGTCAGTCGGCGATCATTGGCGAACGAACTGTGTTTCGGATCAGCGTGCCAGGGCGGCATCTGGCCGGTCGTGATCACCTCGCGAATCATCTCCGACCAGTTGACGGCGTCCTCGTAGCTGGTCAGCGTGAACGGGCCGACCTCGCCGGGCCGGTGGCACTCCTGACAGCGGTTCTGCAAGATCGGCGCGACGTGCTTCGTGTAGGTGATCTTTCCCTCGGTTTTCGGCGTGACGGCTCGGGCGATCCAGCAGCCGGGCGGCTCGGTGATCGGCGTCTCGACCGGCTTACCGTCCAGGACGGCATCGAGGGCATCGACGAGATCCTGCTTCGCCGCCTCGGGCCGCTGATAACCGATGCCGATGCGGTCGTCGATGCGCCCCTGGTAGGCGATCCGACGCTGGCCATCGAGGACGAACACCTCGGGCGTCCGGCGAGCGGACAGGGCGTCGGCGACCTTGTTGGCCGGGTCCTTGAGCATTGGGAAGGGGATCTTGTGCGTCTCGGCGTGGCCGCGAACCTTGAGGGCGGTGTCCTGCCAGTTACTGTTGATACCGACGAAGACGACGCCCTTCTCCTTGTAGGTCGCGTGCAGCTCGGCGAGGCGCGGCAGGTAGGCGTTATTGACCGGGCACTCGACGCCGAGGAACACAACGACGACGGCCTTCGCGTCCTTGACGTCGTTCAGTGACCAGGCCTTGTCATGACCGTCCTTCAAGGTGAAGTTCGCGACGAGGGAGCCAGTCCTTGCTGGCCCTCGTTCGGCGGCCGACGTCGGCAGGGCGAAGCACAGGGCGAGGCCCGATAGCACGAGAAGCGAGCGCATCCTTCAGGGTCTCCGCAGGGATCACGAGTTCAGCCAGGGGAGGCCGTACCAGTTAAATACCCCGGAAGCGAGCGCGGGTTTCACGCCCCCAAGGATCCGCCGTGGGACACGGTCAGCCGGCGACCACCTCGAACAACTCGACGGCCGGGTGACCGTCGCAGTGAATATACGCCAGTCGCCCGTAGAGCGGCTGCCTCTCGGTCAGCTTGAACCAGGCCAGTTGTAGCGGTCCCGGTTCGATCTTCAGGTACGCCGTCGGCTCGATGCGGCGCATGACGTTGTGCTGAATCAGGATGCGACCGAAGGGGAGTTTGCGTTCCAGGATCGCCGCCCGAACCGGAGCGGAGGTGAAATCGAGATTCACCCGCACGATGCCGAACAGGGCGACCCGGGCCGACTCACGCAGGGTCAGGATGATCTTGCGAGCGTAGAACGGGCCACGCTGCTGAACGACGAGGGGGTGGACATCGACGGTGTCACCGTGGTAGTCCTCGACCGTGACGGTCATGTGATGCTTATGGCAGAGCAGGCTATGGAACGGCTCCGGGATGGCCTCGGCAGGCAGAATCTCGTGAGTCGGCAGATCGTCGGCGGGCGGGAACCAGGCGAACAGATCGTCCAGTTCCGGCCCGGTCAAAGGAGGGTGGTTCATTTGGGAACCGTGATCGGCAGTTGGAGCAGGAGCGGCGGTTGCGGCTCGGGACCGGCCGGCGTCCCGTCGAGGACGCTGTCCACCAGGTAGTAAAGTAGCCGGCGGAGGTCCTCGTTCTCGACCTCGTCGGCCAGGGCTTCCGCCTTGGCGCGGAACTTGTCCACCAGCTTGCCGGCCTTGTCGAACACGCTGGCGCGGGTGAACAGGCGACGAACTTCCCCGACCATGTCGGACCCGGCAGGGAGGGCATCCCGGCGATGCAGGAGCCCGACCAGTTCCGCACGCTCGGCGGCCGGCAGTCCTTCGAGGGCCAGCGCGAGCAGCAGCGTCGGCCGACCGGCGAGAACGTCCTGACCCTGAACGAGCTTGTTGTCGTCGTCGCCGGTCCAGTCCTTCAGGTCGTTGAGGATCTGGAAGGCGATGCCGAGGTTCTTGCTGAACTCGGTGAC
>CAYYJM010000017.1:26339-27649 GCA_964471755.1 uncultured Alcaligenaceae bacterium | reverse complement strand
TCGTACGGCTCGGCGGGACCGGCCAGACGCACGCCGGCATAGAGGGCCGCCTCGAACGCCGGCGACGTCTTCAGGGCGTAGATCTTCAGCGCGTCCAGGGCTGTCAGCGTCTTGTCAGTCGCGTCGCGCCAGAGCAGCTCGGCCCCCTGCCCTTCGGACAGCTTCAGATGCGCGTCGGCGAGACGATTGAGAATGTCGGCGGTGCAGTCGCCGCCCAGCGTCGGCTTCTCCTTGCCGATCAGCCGATAGCCCAGGCCCAGGAGGTAATCGCCGACGTTGATGGCGACGCCGACGCCGTGCCGGCGATGGAGCGTTTCCCGGCCGTAGCGGAAGCTGTCGTCGTCCTCGATGTCGTCGTGGACGAGGGACGCCTTGTGGAACGCCTCGATCGACAGAGCGACCCGGCGGACGCTGTCGGCCAGTTCGATCGGACCCTCGGCCAGGGTGGCGTTGCCGCCGGTCAGGGCGTCGTAGATGGCCAGCGTGATGAACGGCCGGGAACGCTTGCCGCCCTGGCCGAGCCAGTCGTAGGCGATCCGTTCATGCTCGGCCAGCGGGTCCTTGCTCGGAGTCGCCGAGCGGGCGCGCGGGGCGAGGCGGGACAGTTCCGGTTCCTCACACAGGCCGTGAGCCGCTCGCATCAGCGGCAGGTAGGAGCGCGTCTTGACCTGCGGCGGCGGCGTCTGGAGGTTGATCAGCTCGAAGACCCAGTCATCATCGACCGAGGTGCTGCGACAGTTGCTCGACAGGAGCGGGGCGGCGACGCCGGGGACGCCGGCCAGGAGCAGCTTGTCGAACGCCTTCTCCAGGACGTTCAGGCAGGCGACGCCGACGATGGCATCGACGTGGCCCGAGACGATGATCTTCAGGACGATCGGCGTGCCCTCGGAGACGAGGACCTTGTAGCCGAGTTCCTCGGCCTTCGTCTTGAAGTCGGCGACCTCGCAGGCACCGCACTTCTTGCAATCGAGGCCGAACTCGTCGTAGTCGGCCGGGCAGCCCTCGGCGTGCTTGAGGCAGTGCGGCAGGAGCAGGAGCCGGCGATGGAACGGAATCGCCTGGATCTGTTCGCGCCAGAACTCGTTGCTGAGGCAGACCATCGCGAAGCCGAGATTGCCCTCGGCCAGGCCGAGTTCGGCCAGCATCTTCTCGGCGATGGCCTGCACGAGGGGGCGTTCCAGCGGTCGGGAGCGGTCAAACTGTTTGGCCACGCGCGCGGCCTCAGCCCGGACGCGGTCGCGATCGGAGCGCTCCTGCGGCACCAGCTTGAAGGCCGCGGAACTGGTCTTCTTGTTCGTGCGGTCGGATTT